>CAZEFQ010000097.1:0-28177 GCA_964511505.1 uncultured Rhizobium sp. | reverse complement strand
CGCTTTGACCGCCTGCCCGGCGATGTGATGCGTGACCGCCGTTTCAGCGATGCGGAGCGGCTGGAGATTTTGCGCGCCTGGCTCGAACACGCGGGTGACTTCGCGCCGCAGGTCGCAATTGCCATCGAGGAATTGGAGGGCCGCCTTGCGGCCGGAACGCACGCCGCGGAGTAGGAGATTGTCATGGCTGCCATCGACGACCGTCATCGCGAATTGGAGGCGCAGGAGGCGCGCCAGGGCAAGGAGCTGGGTTCGGTACGCTGGGTCTTGCGGATAAGCCTGGGGCTGGCGGTGCTGGCCGGCGTGATCATCTATTTCAGCTACGCCCATTTCTTCCATTCCTGAGCGCGGCCCCCCGGCGCAGGGCCCCACTTTGCCGAAGGCATATTCGGCGATTTTTGCTTGACGGGTGCACGCAAGGCGGTCACCTAGGGACCTCTCTGCACGGGGTTCCCGGAGCTTGCCCAGCGCCCAGCTTTCCAGTGCCAAGCTTTCCATTGTGGTCCCCACCTATAATGAGCGGGGCAACGTGGGCGAACTGGTGCGCCGGCTCGATCTGGCGCTTGCCGGCATCGCCTGGGAAGCGATCTTTGTCGACGACAATTCTCCCGACGGCACCGCCGCAGCGGTGAAGGACATTGCGGACCGGGACATGCGGGTGCGCTGCATCCGCCGGGTGGGACGGCGCGGGCTGGCGGGGGCCTGCATCGAAGGCATGCTGTCTTCCGCCGCACCCTTTGTCGCGGTGATGGATGCCGACCTTCAGCATGACGAAAAAATCCTGGCGCCGATGCTGGCCCGGCTGGAAAGCGGCGAGGCGGATCTGGTGGCGGCGACGCGCTACAGCGAAGGCGGCAGCGCCGCCTCCTTCTCGAAAAAGCGCGGGCTGATATCGCATCTCGCCACCCGCTTGACGCACCGGCTGGTCGGCACCGATCTCAGCGATCCCATGTCGGGCTTTTTCATGATGCGGCGGGAGCGGTTTGACGCCATCGCCCCGCGTCTTTCCCCCGCCGGCTTCAAGATATTGCTGGACATCGCCGCCACCGCGGGGAAACAGCTCCGCATCGTGGAACAGCCCTACCGCTTTGGCGCGCGCTTCGAAGGCGAGTCCAAGTTCAATATCCAGATCGGCGTGGAGTTTCTCGGGCTGTTGCTGGCCAAGGTGACCGGCGACCTGGTCGATCCCCGCTTTATTTTCTTCGCCATTGTCGGCACGGTGGGCCTGATCGTGCATCTGATCGCGTTGAGGCTGGCGCTTGTCCTGCTGCCTTCCGAGCCCGATCCGTTCCGTGCCGCGCAGATCATCGCCACCTTCGTTGCCATGACCAGCAATTTTCTTTTGAACAACGAACTGACCTATCGCGACCGGCGGCTTAAGGGGATGGCCGCCTTGCGCGGCTATCTGCTCTTCTGCCTGGTCTGCTCGTTGGGTGCGCTGGCCAATGTCGATCTCGCCTCCTGGCTCAACAGCGAGCGCGAAGTTTGGTGGGTGGCGGGCGCCGCAGGCGCAATCATGAGCGCTTTGTGGAATTACGCCATGTCCACATTGTTTGTCTGGCGCGCCCGATGAGCGGTATCGCATGAGCCGTATCTTGCGTGGCGAAGGTGAGGCCGCGGCCGGCGCGCTCCCATGGGCTCTTATTCTTGCCTTGCTGGCGGTGCGTGCGGTGATGGCGGGAATTCTTCCCATCACTGCCGACGAAGCTTATTACTGGCTGTGGTCCAGGCATCCCGATTTCGGTTATCTCGATCATCCGCCGATGATTGCCTGGCTGATCCGCGCCGGCACGCTTCTTTTCGGCGACACCTTCTTCGGCGTCCGCTTCAGCGGCCTTATCCTCTCCGGCCTGGCGACTTTTTTTGTCTGGAAGAGCGGCCAGGCGCTCCTCAGGGAGGAGACCAAGGCCGTCACCGCCGCCCTCTTCTTCAACCTCACTTTGATGACCAATGCCGAAATGTTGGCGGCCACGCCCGACATGCCCTCCATCGCCACCAGCGCGGCATTGCTTTTCTGTTTGGCCCGGCTGCAACAGACGGGCGACGGAAGATATTGGCTATTGGGGGGATTGGCGGCCGGGTTGGGCCTGCTTTCCAAATATTCCGCTCTGTTCCTGGTTGGAGGCGCCTTTTTCTGGCTTGCGCTTTCGCCGGGCGAGAGGCGCTGGCTGAAAGGCCCCTGGCCTTGGGCGGCCGCGGTTTTGGCCCTGCTGGTCTTTCTGCCCCATTTGATCTGGCAGCAGGGCCATGACTGGGAAACGTTCCGTTTCCAATTTTCGCGCATCGCCGGCCATCAGCTGACGGCGCGTTTTATTGTCGAGTTTGCCGGCGCCCAATTGGGCTTGGCCTCGCCTTTCATTCTGGTCCTGGGAGCGGTTGGCCTCTGGGCCGCGCGCAGGGACAGCGCTCTTTTCCTGCCGGCCATGCTGATCTGGCCGGCGCTTGCCTATTTCGTCATCCATGCCCTGCACGACCGGGTGCAAGGCAATTGGCCGTGCTTTCTCTATCCCGCCTTCTCCATCCTGGCCGCGTCCCAATTCGCACCCTGGCGTAATTGGAGCGGCCGTCTTGCCGTGCCGGTCGCGGGGCTTTTTCTGGTGCTGGTCTATGGCCAGGCGCTGACCGGATTCATTCCCTTGGGAACGCGCGATCCCTTGCCGCGCCTGTTCGGCGCCGGGGTCCGGCCCATGGCGGCCAGCCTTGCCGATGCGGTGAAACAACACCTTGCCGCCGCCATCCTCACCACTGACTACGAATCCACCGCCTGGCTGCGCTTCTACCAGCCACGTCTCAAAGTGATACAGGTGGGAGAGACGGCCCGTTATCCCAACGCCCCGGCGCCTGACGCCGCCTTGCTCCGGCAACCCTTGCTCTATGCCGTGGAGCGCCGCCGCGACCAGAGCGCGGAATTGCGGAAATATTTTTCTTTCCTGTCATTGGGACCGGAAATCCATGTGGGGTGCCGGGGTTGCCCGGAAAACCGGCCCATTGCGACCTTTGAAATCTATTCCGTGGAAGGGCCAAAAGCGTCCGTTCCAGGACGAATGCCTTGATTCAATGGGACTTCGAAGATTTTTGGGAGTTGAGCGGACACCCGAGGCGGGCTGTCGAAGGGGCTGGGGGCGTTCCGGATCGGACGTCCGCTCGGCAAAAATAACCGGCAGGACGAAAGTTCGTTCCCGGGATGCCGGGTTTTTTTATGATTTTTGCGCGACTGTTTCCGCCGCTTTGGCCGCGGGGCTGGAAGCCGGTTCCCCGCTGACGAACAAAAGCGCCATCAGCAAGAGGCCGGCAATCACCGTTTCAACGGGATGCTCAATGAGGACAATGGGATGCTTCACAAGCCGGGCGGGAAGGCGCATGTCACCCTCTTTAGGGCGCGATCCGGAAAAGTGTGGGGCAGTTTTTCCGCAGGTCGCGCGACGACAAGTTCAGACAGGAGGACGCCCGCGTAGCGCACCGGAAAAAGCGCTGACGATCAACAGGACGACAAAGACGATCAACAACAATTTCGCGATGGAGGCGGCAAGGCCTGCCAGGCCGAAAAACCCCATATAACCCGCAACCAGGGCGAGGATCAGGAAGGTAAGTGCCCAACCGAGCATGGATTTTCCTCATGAGGAAATAATGCGCGGAAGAAACATTCCAGGCGGGGATAAGGTTCCTGAGCGGAGACCGGGGTTATTTTTTTCTTTTATGGCGGCTGAGAAACAGATTCACGATGCCCACCAGGGCGGCGCTCGCTACCGCTCCCCAAGGCGCTTCCTGCGCCACAGCGCGGAACAGGGAGGTCATGAAATCCTTTTGTTCCACCCGCCGTTCGGGCCTGGGCGCCAGCGAGACGATCAACGCCCAAAGCAGGACGGGCCCGGCGAAAATTCCGCCCGCGATGGCATAACCGCCGGCGACACCGAAGCGAGGCTCAAGCGCGGCAGCGATCGCAACACCCAGGAAACCGACGCCGAAAAACAGCGCCGCCAGCGCGGCGATGCCAAGAATCATTTTTGCGCCCAGCCGCGCGAACATCGAACCCTCTTGGGCTGTCTGATTAGCGCCCCAGCCTTAACAGGGGCCACACTTAGCAGGAGCCACACTTAGCAAGAGCCACACTTAGCAAGAGTAAGTGGGTTTTTCCATGCCGGCAGCCCGCTTCTGCCGGGTCAACGTCTTAAGAATATGGCGCCCAGAAAGGCGCCGATGCCGCCCGCGATCAAAAGTGATGTGAGCGGCTGGTCGCGCACCTGGGTGCGGAGATTTTCGGCATTCTCTTCCGCCCATTCTTCCGCATTTTCACGGAACTGGCCAGCCGCGACCTTGGCTTCGCGGGCAGCTTCCTCGGCCAGGCGCATGGCCCGGTCGGTGACATCTTCCGCGTTTTGCAGCGCCATGCGCCCGCGCTCCGAAGCGATCGCGCCGACATCGCCCGCCAGGCCTTTAATGTCGTCCTGCAGTGCCTCGAAATCCCGGCGCAGCGCGGCAAGCCGGTTCTCGACATTGGACGGGGAGGCAGCGGATGCAGAGGCGGCATTCTTCCTGGGGGCCATGACGTAATCTCCAATAACGGCTTTCCAAATAGCTATGCCCTATCCTCCAGGGCCTGCCTATGCCGCCTGTCTGGCAACGGGGTGAAAAAACAAGGCCTGGCCGACCGTCGCCTGCACGGTTTCGGGCAGGAAAGGCTTGGCGATCAAATAGGTAGGCTCGGGCCGCTCTCCGGTGAGAAGTTTTTCCGGATAGGCCGTGATGAAAATCACGGGGATGTCAAAGGCGGACAGGATCTCGCTGACCGCGTCGATGCCCGAGCCGCCTTCGCCCAGATTGATGTCGGCCAAGACCAGGCCTGGCCGCTCGGAAAAGGCCTTGGACACGGCCTCGTCCTTGCTGGAGGCGACGGCAACCACCTTATGTCCAAGCTCGCCCACCAGATTTTCCAGGTCCATGGCAATGATGGGCTCGTCTTCAATAATCATCACCCGGCTGGCGAGCTGGCTGTCGATGGCTTTCTGTGCCTCGACAATCGCCTTTTCCACCTCTTCCACGCTTTCGTCGATGATAAAGGCGGCTTCCTCGGGGCTGAAAGCCTCGACTGCGGTCAAGAGCAGGGCCGCCCGTTTGGAGGCGGAAAGAGCCCGCAGCCTGCTTTCCGGGCTCTTCCCCAGGGGTTCGGCGGTTTCGTCATAATGCTCGGCGCCGCTTTCCCAGATGGCATGGAACAGGCGGTAAAGGCCGACACGGGGCGGCACCCCTTCGGCCAAGGCTTCATCCCCGGCCAAAAGCGCCTGGAGCGCGGCACGGACATGGGCGTCGCCGGAAGCCTGAGAGCCGGTCAGCGCCCGGGCATAGCGGCGCAGATAAGGCAGATGCGGCGCAAGGGTCTGCGTCATACTCATGAAAAGGCTCCTTGAGAGATAGGAAAGCGTGAAAAGGGAACTGATGCCAGCCGAAAAAGTTCCATATTTACCCGGAACCTTTGGAGCGGGGGGGCGTTTGGCTTTGTGAAGGGCGTGAAACTGGGGCGAAGGGACGTTCAAAAAGCGGGATTTTCCCGCGAAAACAGCTTCGGAATCAGGGCTCGACAGGCATGACGCAGCAATGGGAAGCAACCGTGTCCAACGACGAAAAGCCTAACGAAAAGGCCCGCGCCATACGGGCCCGCCAGCGGGCGATCGGGCGGGAGTTGCGCCGCATGTATGATGATGTGGCGCAAGAGCCTATCCCCGACGATTTCATGGATCTGCTTCGCAAGATTGATGAGGTCGAGGACGCCCGGTCGGGGAAAAAGGTGTCCTGATGACCACACCGGCCCCCTCCATGTCCAGCCGCCCCACCGACCGTCCCGAAGATGGCGATTTCAAGTCGGAATTGTTGGCCTTGATCCCGTTCCTGCGCGCCTTTGCCCGCTCGCTGACCGGCAACCAGGAGAATGCCGACGACCTGGCCCAGGAGACGCTGGTGAAAGCCTGGCAGAGCCGGGCGACCTTCATTCCCGGCACCAATCTCAAGGCCTGGCTTTTCACCATCCTGCGCAATCAGTTCTATTCCGATCGCAGGCGGGCCGGGCGCCAGGCCCCCTGGGACCAGGAAGCGGCGGAACGGATTCCCGGCGGCGGCGAGGACCAGGTTTTCTCCGCCCAGCTTTCCGATACGGCGCGGGCGCTGCGCCGGCTTTCCGACGAACAGCGCGAAGCCCTGATCCTGGTGGGCGCGGGCGGCTTTTCTTATGAAGATGCCGCCGGCATTTGCAAATGCGCCGTGGGCACGGTGAAAAGCCGGGTGGCACGCGCGCGCAAAGCGCTGATGGAAATACTCGACGGGGATGATACGCTGGGCGATGTATCGCGGCCCGCTGAAGGGGACGCCGCCCGTGAGATCATGGCGCAGCTGGACCGGCTTTCCACGCCCGAATCCGGGGCACAAGGTGGAAAACGCCGCCCGAAATAGCACAACCGATTTCGCCTCGAACGACGGACATTTGGATGGCTGGAGCACGCTTCGGCGTCGGCTGCTTCTGATCGTCACCGTGGCGCTTCTGCCTATCGTGCTGGTCAGCCTGTTCCAGGGCGTCGAGCGGGTGGAGCGCGATGTCAGCGATGTGCGCGCCGAACTCACCCAGGCGGCGGGGGCGTCGGCCCAGGATTATCAAAGCGTTTTCGTCTCAGCCGAGCAGATCCTGCGCGCCATGGGCAGCATTTCAGACGTGCGCCTGATGAACGGCAATTGCGACGGCATCCTGGCCGACGCGATGATCGGGGTGAGCTATTTCAGCAATCTGTCGCGCATGGACGCACAGGGCACCCTGGTCTGTTCGGCGCTGCCGCTGGCCAAGGGCATCAATATCGGCAAGACGGAGACGTTCCAGGCCGCCGCCAAGACCAATGCGATGGTGGTGAGTCCGGTGATCACCAGTCAGGTGGCCGGTCAGAAGGTGATCGGCACGCAGATCGCCCTTCACAAGCCTGACGGCGGTTTTGATGGCACGCTGGGCATCACGCTGGATCTGCGCTGGTTCGGATATCTGTTGCGCCAGCATCCGCCCTCCAAAGGCGCGGTGGTCGCAGTATTCGACCGCAATGGCGTGTTGTTGGCGGCCAATGACCCGAAGGTCGCTTCCTCGCTGATGGAGGCGGCGCGGCATGCCGGCCTGCCCGACGGCGCTTCGCTCGCGGCGCGGGACGGGGAAGGCAAGGCCTGGTATTTCGCGCTCGTCTCGCTCACCGGCAAGAACCTCTTTGTCGCTTTCGGCGAACGGGAGAGCCGGCTGTTCGGCCAGACTTATCTTCATGTCGGCATCGATTTCCTGTTGCCGATTTTCATGATTCTGTTCGCCTGGGCGGCGATCTGGATTGCCACCGACCGCCAGGTGACGCATTGGATCTTCTATCTGCGCCGCATCGCCTCGGCCTATCGCAGCGGCCATTATGCGATTCGCCCCGACCTGGCGGGCGCTCCCGCTGAATTCCAGCAGCTGGGCGAGGCGATGAGCGCGATGGCGGAGAATATCCAGGATCGCGACCGGCGCCTGAGGGATGCGGTCACCCTCAAGACCACGCTGATCCGCGAAATCCATCACCGGGTGAAGAACAATCTGCAGATTGTGATGAGCCTGCTTTCCATCCAGGCCACCCAGGTCCGGGACCTGGGGGCGCGGGAAGCGTTGATGCAGGCCCAGACCCGCATCAACGCGCTGGCCCTGGTGCACCGCATCCTCAATGAACTGGAAGACCAGTCCACTCTCGATCTGAAGCAGTTGCTGGAGGAGTTGTCGCGCCAGATCGCCGAAGGCATGGGCGATACCGAACATGTGAAGATCCTGGTGGATGTGCCGAGCATGGTGGTGTCGAGCGGCGTGGCGGTGGCGCTGGCGCTGTTCACGGTGGAGGCATTGACCAATATTTACAAGCACGCCTATCCGGTGAAGGCGAGCGGCATCATCCGCGTCAGCCTCAAGCCCGATCAGGCCGGAAAGCTCAGGCTTTCCATTGCCGATGACGGGGTGGGTTTCCACATGGACGAAACCGGCAAGAGCGTGGGCTCCCGTCTGATCCGCACCTTCGGCGCCCAGTTGGGTGGGGTGGCCACGGTGACATCGGAAGCCGGCAAGGGGACCGTGGTGTCACTGGTCTTCCCCGATCCGGCCTATAAGGGCGAGGCCCGGGTGCGCGAATCCGAGCCCGCCTGATCAATTGGTCGCGCGACCTGCGGAAAACCGCGAGGCCGCACTTTTCCGGGCCGACGCTCCTCATTAATTGGTCGCGCGGCCTGCGGAAAACCGTTCCACACTTTTCCGGACTGACGCTCCATTCTCAAGCGATAAAAGCCCCCGCCATGCCTGAAATGCATGGCTTTCCGGTGCAGGCTTGCCTATATCCAGCGCGGCATTTCCGGGAGCGTTTGGCGGCATGGCGGATTCTTTTGATGTGGTGGTGATCGGCGGCGGCCCCGGTGGCTATAACGCGGCGATCCGGCTGGGCCAATTGGGCCTTTCTGCGGCCTGCGTGGACAAGCGCGGACCTTTCGGCGGTACCTGCCTCAATATCGGCTGCATCCCCTCCAAGGCGCTGTTGCATGCCAGCGAGCGTTTCCATGAAGCGGAGACGGATTTCGCCAAGCTGGGCATCAAGGCCAAGGTCTCGCTCGATCTCCCCGCCATGATGGCGCAGAAGGACAAGGTGGTGGGCGAGCTCACCAGGGGCGTGGAATATCTCTTCAAGAAGAACAAGGTCGAAGGCATTGTGGGCGAAGGCCGCATCGCCGCGCCTGGAAGAGTCGAGGTCAAGACGCCGGACGGCAAGACGCGCAGCCTCACCGCCAAGGCGATCATCATCGCCACCGGCTCGGATGTGGCGCCGCTTCCCGGCGTGACGATTGACGAAAAAGACATCGTTTCCTCCACCGGCGCGCTTTCCCTCAATCCCGTGCCGAAAAGGCTGCTGGTGGTGGGCGCGGGCGTGATCGGCCTGGAGCTGGGCTCGGTGTGGAAGCGGCTGGGTGCCCAAGTGCATGTGGTCGAATTCCTCGACCGCGTCACGCCGGGCATCGACCTCGAAGTTTCCAAGGCCTTCCAGCGTATCCTCACCAAGCAGGGCATGACGTTCCAGCTTTCCACCAAGGTCACGGGTGTCGAGAAAACCCCGGCCGGCCTCAAGGTCACGGTCGAGCCGGCAGCAGGCGGCGAGAAGAGCGTTTTGGACGCCGATGTGATGTTGGTCTCGATCGGGCGGCGGCCCTATACCGAGGGTCTCGGGCTGGAGAATGTCGGCGTCAAGCTGGACGGCCGCGGCCGGGTTCTCACCGACGCGCATTACCGCACCAGTGTGGCGGGCATCTATGCCGTCGGCGATTGCCGCGAAGGGGTGATGCTGGCGCACAAGGCGGAAGACGAGGCGGTGGCCTGCGCCGAGATCATCGCGGGGCGCGCCGGTCATGTGAACTACGACGCGATTCCTTCGGTGGTCTACACCTTTCCGGAAGTCGCCACGGTGGGAAAGAACGAAGAGGATTTGAAGGCGGCGGGCGTGCAATACAAAGTGGGGAAATTCCCCTTCACGGCAAACGCGCGCGCCAAGACGATCATGGCCACCGACGGTTTTGTGAAAATCCTCGCCGATGCCAAGACCGACAAGGTGCTGGGTTGCGCCATCATTGGGCCGGAAGCCGGCAATCTGATGGCGGAAGTGGCGCTGGCGATCGAATTCGGCGCCTCATCGGAAGATATCGCACGCACCTGCCATTCTCATCCGACTCTCACCGAAGCCGTGCGCCAAGCCGCGATGGGTGTGGAAGGTTGGACGATGCAGATGTGACCTGCGCGGGTCTTTTGCGTCGTGAGTTCGTCGCGCCTTCGCTCATGTGCGTCTTACTGCACACATCGCTCGGCGCTCCTGCTCACGCCACAAAATCCCTCGCGCAGGCATGGTCATTGCAATTGATAGGTAGCGCCAGAACAAACTTGGGTCGGATCGATCTCGTCTAGTTTGTCGGTCAAAATTGCCGTTATACGGAATGTTCCAGCTGGCCATTTGTAGGCGGTTGGCGAGGAGGCGAAATCGCGAACTCCTATCGCTTCAACCCGGCGGTCGCAAAGGCCATTTGGCCATCTGTTCTGGCGATAAAACTTATCCGCGTTGACTATTCGATAAATGCGTGCACCGGAAATCTCGCTGTCCCTGAAATCCGGCGATATACCTAGAAACCTCAATTGTAGATGCCCCTTTAGTCCTGAAAAAACGGCATCCGTCTCGCTCATGTACAAGACGCCAGGGTCCTTTTTTGATTCCAACGAGACGGGATTATATCTGCGGACGTCGGCCGCGTGAGAACCGTTTGTTATCAGCATTCCTAAAGTCGCGATAATCAAGACGCGCATAGTATGTTCTGCACGAGTCAAACTTTTCTCCCCAACCGCACATGCTCCTGGCGGATGCCAAGCCCGATCAATCGCGCCGGGAATTGGCGCGCCCAGGGCCAGGCATCAAAGAACTTCACGAAGGCCGGCACCTCAGGCGTCTTGGCGCCTTTGAGCGTGGGCGCCAGCAGCCTGTTCTGGATCAAAACCTGACCCGCCTGGATCACCTTGGTGGGGAATTCCCGCCGCTTCTGCACCTTCTTGAGGGCGGAAAATTTCGGCACGCCTTTCTGCAGGACCGGCCCCAGGATATTGGCCGCCGCCACCGCGTCCTGGATCGCCAGATTGATGCCCACGCCGCCGACCGGTGACATGGCGTGCGCGGCATCGCCGATGCAGAGAAAGCCCGGCCGCGCCCATCGCTCAAGCCGGTCCACCGCCACCGTCAGAAGCTTCGCCTGGTCGAAATCGGTGATGGAGGCGTCCACCCGGTCCGCCGCGAAGCCGGCAATGCTTTTCAATCGGGCGCGGAATTTGGAAAGGCCCTCCGTCTTGATGGCGTCAAAGCCGCCTTTGGGAATCAGATAGGCGCATTGCCAGTAATCGCCGCGATAGATCATCACGAACAATTGCCCATTCCTGACTTTGCCGCGCAGGTCCACCGGATCGCCCGGTTCCACCGGCAACCTCAGCCACAGCACATCAAAGGGCACGCCGAACTCTTTCACTTTCAACCCCGACTTGGCGCGCAAGATGGAATGGCGGCCGTCGGCGGCGACCGTCAGGCCCGCCCTGATCTGGATATGGCGGCCATTCTTGTTATCCTCGCCATTATTCGCCCGGCCGGTGGCGATAAGACCGGCGATGCGGCTGCCTTGCGCCAGAAGGTCCTTGGCTTCCGTCTCCATCAGGAGATGGAAATGGGGAAATTTCTTCGCCTCGCCGGTAAGAAAATCGAGAAAATCCCATTGCGGCATCAGGGCGATGAAGTTGGTGCGGGCGGGCAGCCGCGAAAAGTCGCCGATGGTGAATTCCTTGTCGTCGAACTCGATATTGGCGGTGCGGATTCTGGTGAAAGGCAAAGTGAGGAATTTATCGAGCAGGCCCAGTTCGTCCATGATCTGAAGCGTGGAAGGATGCACCGTGTCGCCGCGGAAATCGCGCAGGAAATCCTTGTGCTTCTCCAGCACCGTGACATCCACTCCGGCGCGGGCGAGCAGATAACCCAGCATCATCCCGGCCGGGCCGCCCCCGGCAATCACACAGGTGGTGGACAAGCTTTCCATGGATGGATCATCCATGGCGCCAAAGAAACTGGCAAGGCGCTCAGCGCGGCGGCGGTGGGGGAACCGGCGGCGACTCCGCCGTCAATCCCGTGTCCTTGAGCTTTTCCTCGACCTTCTGCTTGACCTTTTCCGGTATGTTCTGTGCCTGGATTTGCGCCCGCACCTGGTCGCGGATTTCGCGGTCCAGTTCATTCGAGACATGCTCTTCCTGGTCGTGATGGTGGCCGCGGCTGCGCTGGATGCCCGGACCGGTGACGCTGCCCATGCCGGAAATATTGGTGACGAGGTTTTCCGGCTTGGTCGCCAGCCTTACGCTGCCCACGCCGCTGATTGTCACATCGGCACTTCCGCTCGGCGCGATCTCCGCGCTGCCGGCTCCGGAAAGAACGACTTTGGCGCTGCCGACAGCCAAGCCGGCAAGACCGACATGCCCGGCGCCGGACACGGAAAGGTCGAGGCTGTTCAAGCGGCCTTCGCCCCGGGCCGCTCCCGCGCCGGAAATATGCAAGGTCAGCCTGTCCTGCTCGATATGTCCCAGCCTCACATCGGCCACGCCGCTGACATCGATCTCATTGAGAGCGACACCGCGCACTTCCACATCGAGCGGCCGTTCGTCGCGCCCATCATCACACAGGAAACCAATGAAACAATTATAGACGTTGTAGCCGGCCAGCCGGCCGTGGCCGTAGCGGACTTTTGCGAGCGCATCACGATTTCCCCGCACGATAATGGCGGGCGGGCCCCCTTGAGTCAGTGTCACCCGGGCGGGCAGGGCGATCTCAAGCCGGTCGCCGCCGTCCCAGGCCCATTGCTGCATGCCCGGACTGGATTGCCCGGGCTTTTCTCCCGCCGGCTGGAAATAACCCATCGCCCGGAAGGAATCGGGAGAGAGGAGCGCGGCGAGGATGAAAAAAATCATCGCCATGCCGAAGCCCGCGCCCGCGATCAGTCCCAAAGGCTTGGTCATGAAGGATTACCTCGTTCGGTCTTCGCGCCGGTCACGTCTTCCGTTGATGCTGCGGCCTTCCGCGTCACTCACGCTTCCCGATCCGCTGATATGGGTTTCGAGGTCTTTGGGCATGGCCGAGACGAAATGCACATCGCCCGAACCGGCGATATGGACGTCGGCGCGATCGGCCGTGGCTGCTTCCACCTGGCCGCTGCCCGCGATCCTGACCTGCATGGAGCCGGCGGAGAATTTGCCCAAGCGATATTCGCCGGAGCCGGCGATTTTCAGCGAGAGATCGTCGGCATGGCCCGACGCTTCCACCGTTCCGCGCCCGGCGATGGAAATCTGCAGGCGGTCCTGTTTCAACGCGCCCATATCCATGTCCACGCGGCCGGCCAGGCCCACCTGGCGCAGTGTCATGCCGGTCAAGGTGACGTCCAACTTTTCACCGTTCCAGTTCCAGTCGAACATGCTGCGCGCCAAGCCCAACTCGCCATGATCATACCGCACCCGGGCGAGAAGATCGCTGGGCCCCTTGACGATCACCCGCGGGGTTCCGCCCGGCTGGTAATGCACCGTGGCCGGTACCGCGATCCCCACCTTGTCGCCGCCGTCCCAGGCCCATTCCAGCCGGTCGGCGGTTTGGACCGCGGGTTTTTCGCCATCGAAAAAATCCTGCGCCAATGCGGGGATGACGAAAGCGGCGGTCAGGCCGGTTGCCGTGAAAAGAAGAGATGCACGCATGATGATCCTCCTTCGGTTCAATTCTTCTGCTCCAAAAGCCGGTAATGCAGGCGGCCGAAGCGGCCGAACAGGCGCAGCCCCCAGCCCAGCAGCAGCATGATCAGGGCGCCGGCGCCGATGGCGAAGCAAACCAGCCCCGCGCCGGCGAAAATCAGCGCCGGTCCCGCGATGCCGCCATGGAAGGCCGCCGCCGCCAGCGAGAAGCCCACCGTGGCCACGATCGAAAAGGCGAACAGAAACGCCGCGATCACCACCAGGAAGACGAAGGCGACCGGCAGGAAAACGAAAAAGTCGAGCGTCGCAAGTCCCATCAAGGCCAGGGTGGCGCGGAGGAAATTCCTGGGATTGCGATTCTCCTCCCAGCTTTTCAAGCTGACTTCGGCGCGCAATTCCTTGGCCAGCCGCGCCGGATCGCCCAGCGAGGCCTCGATGTCGGTTTCGCTGCGCCCCTTCGCCATCCCTTCGCTGAAATGGGCCTCGTAATCGGCCATGATCTCGGCGCGCTCCGCTTCCGGCATCCCGGAAAGGCCGTCGCGCAGATGCGACAGGAACAGCGCCCGCGTCATTTCGTGTCTCCCAGGATTTTCCTCACCGCGCTCTCGAACGCCTCCCATTCGGCGCGCTGGGCGATGAAGGCGCGCCGTCCTTCGGAAGTGAGGCGATAATATTTGCGCGGCGGGCCGCTCGCCGATTCCACCAGATAGGTGCTCACCAGCCCATCGGCCTGCATGCGGCGCATCAGGGGATAGATGGTGCCTTCGCCCATGCCGATATCCTCGGCGAGCCGCGATGCGATCTCGTAGGCGTAACCGTCGGCGCCAGACAACAACGCCAGCACGCACATCTCCAGAACGCCTTTCTTGAGTTGAACCTGGATGCTTTCCGCCAAGACGTCTTCCATTGCTAAAGAGAATAATACAAGGTACTGTGCATTACAAGATACCTGTCAGTAGTCAGTAGAGCACAGCCGAATGCAGGGGAAAATGGCCGGAAACGCCCAGAAATTCAGAAGCTTGTTGATAGCTTGGCTCGCGGTCACATCGGCCGCCACCCTGGCCTCTGCCCAGACCGAACCGGCTGTCTTGCGCTATCCGCGGGCGTTTTTTGACGGCGCCCAGTTGGCCACGGCTTACGACATGATCAGCCGCCTGCCCGGTTTTGTTTACGACTCCGGCAACGATGCGCGCGGCTATGACGGCACCGCCGGCAATGTCCTGATCGACGGCGAGCGGCCCACCGCCAAGACCGACGATCTCACCACCATTCTGAAGCGCGTTCCCGTCTCAAGGGTGGACCATGTCGAAGTGATCCGCGGCGGCGCTCCGGGCATCGACATGCAGGGCCAGGCCGTGGTGGCCAATGTGGTCCTTGCGCGGGAGGATTCCACCACCGCGATCCTGACGCTGCAGAATCTCTTTTACGGCAACGGCCATGACGTGCCTTACGGCAATCTCGAGTTCAGCCGCCGCGCAGGCGGCGAAGTCTATGATCTGACCCTGTCGCGATACGGAACCAACTGGGACGATTCCATCGGTGACGGCACCGGCACTTTCCGCGCGCCCGGCAAGCCCGACATTGTGGTGGCTTCCAAGCGGGCGGGCGCGGACAAGCTGGGCTGGGGACTGAACGCTTCGGCGGGCTTGCCTTTCCTGGGCGGGCATTTCGGCGTGAACGCCACGGCTGAGGCCGTCGTCCATAACATGACCATTCTCTATGCCGCGCCGGAAGCGGCAATCTATTTTGACGGGGAGAAGACGCGCGCCGCCGAATTCGGCCTGACCTGGGACGGCATGGTGGGGATGGCCGAGGTCAATCTGGTTGGCCTGCAACGCTTCAACCGCGCCGTGAGCCTGCAGACCTCCGACAATGCGAGCGGCTTTCAGCTTTTCGACAGTGTGCAGGATACCGATGAGAGCATCCTGCGCGGCACCGCGCGTTATCATCCGTCTGAGGCGCTGACTTTGGAGGGCGGCCTTGAAGGCGCCTTCAACGGCCTCAAAGGAACCAGCAACGACACTCTGGACGGCGTGGCCCAAATCCTGATCGGTGCCGATTCCAGGGTGCATGAATCACGGGGCGAAGCTTTCTTGCAGGCAAGCTGGCGGATTTCTCCGCGCTGGTCGCTGGAAGCGGGCGCGCGCGGCGAATATTCCGTGATCGCGGCAGAGGCTGTGCCTTCCCGCCGCTTCGCCTTCTTCAAGCCCCGGCTGCTTCTGAGCTGGTCGCCTTTCGAGGGTCAGCAACTGCGCCTGCGCCTGGAGCGTGTGGTGGGGCAACTCGACTTCAGCAATTTCGTCGCCTCCGCCAATTTCAGCGGCAACGGACTTTCCGCCGGCAATATCGCGCTGCGGCCCGACCAGCGCTGGCAAATCGAAGGCGATTATGAGCTGCATTTCTGGGACCGGGGCGCTTTCACTTTCAGCGTCATGCATGAGGACATCACCGATCTGGTGGATTATGTCCCCATCGGCCATGGCCAGGACGGGCCGGGCAATGTGCCAAAGGCCATCAACAACCAGTTCGACCTGGAATTCTCGCTGCCGCTGGACAAAGCCGGCTTCGAGGGAAGTCTGCTCAAGGGCTCATTGCTCTGGCGGGACAGCGCGCTCAAGGACCCGGTGACGGGTGAGACCCGCTCCATCTCCAACAAGCGGGACCGCAACATCGTGATCAGTTGGTTTCAGGACGCGCCCGCGATCCATTCGTCCTTTGATCTGGATTTCACGCCCAGCGGCTTCTCCCAGCCCAGCTACCGGATCGCCCAGGTCAGCACCTTCCGCATCCGCTCCGCCTATGTCACGGCGAGCTGGGATTACAAGCCGACACCCGATCTCGACTTCCTGTTCCAGATGCAGAATTTCATTCCCTACCGCTTCGACCAGGAGCAGGACAATTATGCCGGACCGCGCAATATCTCGCCGCTGGTGCAAATCCAGGACCAGCGCATCGCCACCCTGCCGCATTTCCTCCTGCAATTGCGCAAGACTTTTTGACCAGCGGTCTCAATCCCGCCGCGCCCTGAAGGGCTCGCGCCACCAGGCGCGGACCAGCTTTTCCAAACTCGCTTGCGCGCGTTAAGAAAAGCTACTAATCGCCGCCGGCTTTGCCTTCCTGGTAGTAATGCAGGCTGGGCGGACGCGGCGTGATCGCCAGCCGGGTCGACATGCCGCTGCCGAAATGGGTGGCGCGATGCCAACGCTCCTCCGGCGCGAAAACAATGTCCCCCACATCGGCGGTGATCAGCTTCTCGCCCTGGATCAGGAACTGTTCCTGGCCTTCCAGCACGATCCAGAATTCCGGGAAATTCTCGTGAAAGTGACCCCAGCTGTCATCCGGGGGCGTGGGGATGCCTTTGCCGCGTATCACATTCGCCCAGGTATGGTCGTCCCTGACAAAGCCGCCGCCCTTGCCGCCGTCCTGCACGATCTCCTTGTTGAAATCGAGGAAGGGCTTGTTCACATCGTCATACTTGCCGCGGCCGGTGTAATCGGCCTTGACGAATTTGATGCCGGGCGTGGCGGGTGGCGTCTCGCTGACCGGATAGCTGGGCGTCTCGCCCGCCGCGCGTACTTCAAAGCGCAGCGAAGGCGTGTCGCCCACCGTCTCCATGCTGTAGGGCACGCGATAAGGCACCTGCACCAAAAAGCCCTTGGTGGCGACGAAGGAGGGTTGGCCTTCGATATTGAAACGGATGGCGCCTTGCTCCACCACCCAGAAAGCGCGGTCATCGGCCCAGAACAGCGTCTTGGTCTTCTTGCCCGCGCCCATGGAGATATATTGGCCGATATAGTCGCGGGTAAGGACTTCTGTCTCGGTCCAGTCGGACCGGCCTTTGTGGCGCGCAAGGATATCGGTCAGCGTCTTGTGAAGCGCGTTGGGCGCCGTGAAAGGCGCCAGCCTGGCGGGCTGGGGCGCCCAGGCGGTGAGCGCCTTTGGCCGCTGGCCCTGGGCCTGCGCACAGGTGCCGAGGAGAAGAAGCAAGGCAAGAGAGGTGGCGGCTTTGCGGACGATCATCAGATTCACTCCCCGGATTTGTTTTGTAAGGAAAGGATAACGCCATCAAAGGCGCTGCATAAGTTCTTTCCCGGCTTGCTCTCGCTCGCCAACTATGATTTTAAATCAAAGACTTACCTGAATCGGAAACGCCGGAGCCTACGGGATTGGCCGCCCCTCTTGTCAGGTATTAAGCGTAACCTTCCAAATTCCCTGAATTGTGCCTGACGAAGCGTTACTCATGATGGCCGATCCTCCGTCCGATGCCTCAAGAGAAAATGCCATGCTGGTGAGCGTCATCATGCCCATCTTCAATGCGGCGAGATGGGTCGTCACCGCCATCGACAATCTCGAAGCCCAGACTTATCCCCATATCGAACTGGTCGTGGTGAACGACGCCTCCCAGGACGACAGCGTGGCCGTGGTGCGGCAGCGGCTGGCAAAAGGCTTCAAGGGCGATTGGCGCATCGTCGAACTCACGCGCAATGTCGGGCCCAGCGCCGCGCGCAATATCGGGGTGAAGGCAGCCAAAGGGGATTGGATCCAGTTCCTGGACAGCGACGATTTCCTGGCCGCCGACAAGCTTCAACGCCAGATGGCGGTTTGCGCCAACGCGCCGGCCGCCGTTTCCGCGGTCTATTCCTCCTGGCAGCGCTGTTATTACGACAATGGCAAGATCAGCCTGGCCGGGCCTTATCATGTCACCGACATGGACGGAAAAGCCCCCATCATGTGCCTGGTGGGCGACGACCGCTATCTGCACAATGCCGGCCTGGTGCGCCGTTCGGTGTTCGAGGCGATCGGCGGGTTCGATGAAACCCTGCGGTTCTGGGAATGCGAGGAAATCAATGTCCGCATTGCCCGGGCCGGCCGGCTGGTGTGCGTTCCTTCCAACGGGCCGTCCTATCTCTGGCGCATGCATCGCGGACGCGATTATCTGGGCGGCAACCAGGCGCGCTACCGCATGGCGCCCGCGGGCTTGAGCTGGATATCGCTCCTGATCGATGCGGCGGGGGGCCGGCCGCTTGCCGAACTCAACCTGCCGGCCGCCCATCAGCGGGAGGTGCTCGACAGCATCACCAGCTGGGCGCGGCGCCTTTATGGCCCGGAGCGTGACGCTTTCCGCCAGTTCATCGGGCTCACGCGCAAGCTGGTCCCCGATTTCGCGCCGACGCATCCGGGCTATGTTGCCTGGCTCTCCCGCCATCTCGGCCATGAAGGGGCGGAAGGCGTGGCGCATGCGATGAACCTGCCCAAATCCATGGCGCGGGAGGGCCTTCGCGCCCTCAAGCGCCGCATTAGGAGCTGACCTCGCGCCGAAGCGCGATTGTTTTCGCCCGGCCTTGCAGCTTGTTCTCTTACCCGCAATAGTTCCCGGCGGGGAGCGAAGCGCATGCCGGCGGGTCTGTCGAAAGACATTGTCTTTCTGTTTGGCGGCATTCTGCTTTCTTTCGCATTGGAGTCTCAGCGCGAAAAACTCAACGGCCTCATCAGCCCGGATGATGTTTCGCTTCTTTGCCTGGCCATCTTCGCGATCCTGACGGGCGGTTATCTGGTTTTCCGCCATTATCACAACGTCTTGGCCGGCGGCGGCGAGGACTCGACGCGCCGCAAGGCCTATGAGCGGCTGCGCGCTTCATTGGCCGATGGAGGAAATCCGGCCAGGCTTTACGCCATGTGGCTGGAACGCGGGCTCAATCTGGTCGGGCGGTTCTTCGGCGAAAAACCACCCGCAAGCCGCACCGTCGTGCAGCACGTGATTGGGCTTGAGCGTCCGGCCGCATTATGGACGGCGGCGGCGCTGGACCGCTGCATGTTGTTCGCCTTCATCTATCCCCAGGCGCTCCTGATCCTCGGGTGGGGCATGACCGGCAAAGCTGGTCCGGCGGAAGCGGTCCTGGGCTTGACGCCCGAGCAGCAGCTTTTGCCCCGCTACCTCACCATGGCCTCCATTGCCGTCGCCGCCTATGCCTATACCCGATGCTGCGCCATCCTGGAGCGCGGCCATGGCCTGCCCGGCGCCGTGCGCTGGACGCGCTTTATACTGTGGCTGCTGGTCATGGTGTCGGCATCGCTGGTGATCGATCACTTCCTCACCCATGGGGCCGGCGCCGTCGGCGGATCGGTGGTGCTCTCCAGCTCGGTGGTCGGCGCCGTGGCGGGCGATGTGCTGGTGGGCATCGCCTCGGGCCTCGCCGGCGCCATTGTCGGCATGGGCGTGATGGCGCTGCATGTCAGCGTGTTCACGGCCGGCATTGCGGCGGCCATCGCCTGCAGCCTGATCGGTTTCCTCCGCGCGGGCCTGGGCGGGGAGCGGAGCCGCTGGGCACGCCTGCGCGCCCGGCTGCATCACAGCTCCCTGTTCTGGTGGAGCTTCCTGGTGCTGGCGATTGTTTTTTATATCGGGCTCGCCCGCTTCCCCCCGCGCACGCATGCCTTTCCCGTGCTGGGACCCATTTTGCTCTATTACGGTTTGCTGCCCGCCTTGAACGCGCCTTTCCTGTGGTTCTCGGTTGGATTGACCCGCGCCTTTCTCTGGCTTGGCCTGGAGAAGAAAGGCTGGTGGCCCTACATCTTCGCGCTGGTGGATGCGGCCGTCGCCGTGCTGATGATGGTTCTGCTGGTCGCCGTCATGGTGGTGGGCGTCCAGGCGTTGAATCTGATGGCCATGCGCGGCGGCGAAGGGGAAATCCTGCCTCTTGCGCCGCTCCTGAACGCGGTGAGTTTCGGAGCTGGCGGCGCATCGTTCCAGGCGGAGGATTGGTGGGCTTATACCCTGCTGTTCCTGGCCTTGGTGCCCAGCCTGATGAATCTGGGGATCGGGGGCTTCTCCCTGTTGCGCGGCATTCCGATCGTTTCGCGTCATCTCTATGCCGTGCTGCCCGAAGAACACGGCGTCGATCATCATCAACGGAACTGGATCGCCCTTGTTCTCTCCATCCAGGCGATGACAGGAATCACCCTGGCCTTTTTTTGGCAGTTTCTCCTGCTGCCCTGGTGGATATTCGGCACCGTCATGCCCGGGATGGGTTTTGGCGTGCTGAAGTTCGCGCAGGAAGTGGGGGCACTCGATCTGCCGGCGCTGATTTTCGGCGGGTTGTGAACGGTCTCAAGGTGTGGTGGCCCCGGACCGAGTCGAACGGTCACGTCCCTTTCGGAACAACGGATTTTAAGTCCGGTGCGTCTACCAGTTCCGCCACGGGGCCAGGGGATTCGGGTACTGTCTTTCTCATAACAGGGCGCGCCCCGGCCTCACAGGGCCCCGCCGGTTAGGCATCCATTTACCAACCGGAAGGGTAGGCCCGGGCTTTCAGAAATTCGGAAGAATTGGGCTTCTAGACTGAGGGCGGCCCAGAAAGGTCGCCCCCATGGAACCCGAAACCGCGGTTCAGTTGAAGAATGCCATTGAAGCCGGACATGGCGGCAAAAGCAGCTTTGTCAAATCCGTCCGCGTGCACGCATCGCGGGCTAAAAAAGAGGGCTGGGATGGACTTGTTCACATCTTCGACCTCAAGGACAACCCCAAAGCCAATCGCGTCTATGCCTGGTCGTCTCCGATCACGGGAGGCAGCAAGCCGCGCTTTTTCGCCGTGCTGCACATGGGTCCGGTGACGGGTCCGGTGGAAGCGGTGAGGGCGGCGTCCGCCGCCATCCGGCAATGGGGCGCGAAGGGCAGCGGAAAATAATCAGCCGCGGCGGCGATGGCCTGCCGTTGCGCAGGCTTCGCCTTCAGGCTCGTCATATCGAAGCCGTGATAAAGCGACAGGAAGCGGAACGGGTTTTCCTGATAAGACGGATACATCACGTTGTTGATGTCGCGATCCGTGTCGAAATAGGCGATACCCGCCGCGCCGGCCATGCGGGCGAGATGTTGCCTTGCCATCATCAGCCCGAATTGGTCGATCCAGCGCGAGACTTCCGGCCTGGCCAGGGCCCTTTCCAGATAGGCCTGCAGGAAGCGCTGGAAGAGAAGCGCATTCTCCGTGGGATTGGCCAGCAGCAGGTTGGCGGTGAAGCGTGAGCCGGCGCTGGTGCTGTGGGTGTTCAAATTGAGCACGATATCGTCGCGCGCGTGCTTTTCCAGGAGATCGCCCACACCGCGCTGCAGCAACAGATCGATGTCGGAAACGAAAACCGGCAATTCAAGATGGCGGAGCAGCGAGCCCAGCGCGATGAAGCGCATGGACTGGAAGTGCGCCACCGGGACTTCGACCAGGCCCTTGGGCGGGGTGTCATAGCAGCGCGTGGTGACGCGCGCGGCATCGAAGTCATCGCCGGCCAGGATCAGCCGCTCATCCGCAATGGCCAGGGATCGGGCGATATCCTTGAGCGCTGCGCCGCCGCCAATGACATGAAGCACGATCAGGAAGGGCACGTCGCAATGGGCAAGCACGGACTCGACATACCAGCGCGCATAGAGATCGACATATTTCCGGTCCGCGGCGGCGAAGAATATGGTCTTGGCGCCGAGGCGCCTGGCATTGGCTTTGAGCTTGGACCAGGTGAGCGCGCGGCCGGTCGAGGTCGCAAGGGTGATCTTCGGGTTGCCAGACGGTTCCGGCGTCGGCCCGCGAAGCAGGGGCAGATCGATCGCTTCCAGAGCCAGGCGGTAATGTTTCAACCAGCCCTCAAACTCCGAGCCTTGCGGAACATCGACGGCTAGGCCTTGTGCGGCCTTGAGCAACTGTCCCACCTGTTGCACGCCGTGGTCGTCGAGCGTTTCACAAAGAATGGCGCTGATCAGATCATGGATGTCGCGCAGCCGGATCAGGGGATGGATGTCGTTGGCCGGCGACAGGGTGCGCGCGATACGATCATCCTTGGAAATGCCGGCGGCGCTTTGCTCCGCAAGCGTGGCTGCCTGCGCCGCCTCCAGCCTTTGCAGGGCGGCAAGATAGCGCGCCGCTTTTTCCTTGCGGCCCAGCGCGAGATTGGCGGAGAGCGCCGAATTCAATATTTCCGTGCTGCCGGGGAGAAGATCGGCCAGCGCGGCGGCATATCGCTCAGCTTCAGCCATTTCACCGGCGGCGATATGGGCGTTCAGGCATTCGACCGCTGCCGGCACCAGGGCGCGGAAATCATCGGCATAATCCTTGGGATCGGCCGTGACGGCGCGCAAGGCTGTGAGTTTTTCGATGGCTTTCAGGGGCTCGCCGGCTGCGCCCGCCGTCCGCGCCAACAGTTGCAGCGTCTCGATATGGCGGGGGTCCAATGAGGCGAGGTGCTCCAAGAGCAGCAAGGCCTCGCTTGTCCTGGCTTCGGCCAGGAGGGTGCGCGACAAGGCCCGCAAGCCGTCGAGACGGCCTGAGGCATCGCCGAGGCAGGGCCTCCCCCGGCGCTCGAACAAAAAGTCCATCTGCAGCAGATTGCCGCCCTCGATACCACGCAGCCGGTGGAATTCGGTCACGTCGGCGCATTTGAAACCCATCGCCGCCAATTGGGCGAAGACCGCTTCGGCACGGGCGCCGCCTATGTTGTATTCGACCAGGGACACTTCCACCAGAATATAGTCGGCCTGGGCCAGCACGCGTTCGCCGCCCCGCAGCACATCCAATTCGGCGCCCTGGGTGTCGATTTTGACGAAATCGAAGCGGCGGCCGGCGAAAAGATCGTCAAGCCGGACCTTTTCCACCTCATGCCGGATGACGACATCGTCGCGGAAGAAGGGGGTATTTTCACGATAGAGCGAACTGCCGGTGGATTGCAGCCATTCCTTGGTCAAAAACAATTCCGCGCGTCCGGCCGCGTCGGAGGCGGCGACCGCATGGCGCTCGAAGGCAAGCCTGGCGAGATCGTCCTGGCAGAAGGGATTGGGTTCGATCAGCGTCGGGGCGCAGTCCGGAAAGACCTGGAGAAATTCCTGCGCGAAGGTGCCTATATGGGCACCGACATCCAGAAGCGTGCGCGGGGCATAGCCTTGCAGGCGCAGCTCTTCCAGGACGCTCTTGTTCATGTGCCTGTCTTGCGGCGCCGTGCCGGGCGAACCAGGGCGGGAGGCGCATCGGCGAGGGCGATGTCTTCTTCCGTCCACAAGCGGCCATCCGCGCCCATCGGACGGGAAAGATGCAGCTCTTTCAGTTTCGTCTTGTAGAAGCCGGCATAGTCCTCGACAGCCAGCATTTCTTCGCTTTCATGGTCATGATCGGTGCCGGCATCGAGATAGGATTCCAGATTGGCGAGATTGGGCTGAGGCAGCTTGCCTTTCTGATATTCGCCGGCCATTTGGCGATAAAGGGCTTCCAACCTTGTGACCAGGAGATCGGTGTTGAACAGGGTGCAGGTCTGGCGGCCGGCTTCGAGCCTGGCCTTGAAGGCCTCGATCCGGGCCCGGTCTTTCCCCAGCGCGATGGCGCGGGCGACATAGTCCTCGATTTTTGTGCAGACCAGTTCGGGCAGGCCGGCCGAGCGGACCAGGCTGCCGCACACCCGCGAGGCGAAGCTCTTCCCCGAAAGCGTCAGCACCGGCACGCCCATCCAGAGCGCGTCGGAAGCGGTGGTGTGGGCTCCATAAGGCGCGGTGTCGAGAAAGAGGTCGGCCAGCGGATAGCGCGCCAGATGATGTGTATTGTGCATTTTGGGCGCGAATATCAGGCGCGCGCGCGCGATGCCTTTCTTTTCGGCATATTCCCACAGGCGCTCTTTGGTTTCCGGCGCGGTGTCCAACAGCCAGAGCACGCTTTCGGGGACGGAGCCCAGGATCGTCAGCCAGCGATCGAAGGTCGGACTGCCGATCTTGTGGGTGCCGTTGAAGCAGCAGAAGACAAAAGCGTTTTCGGGCAGGCCCGCGGCCGCACGGCTGGGCCGTTCGGCGGCAATCACCCGCTTGCGGTCGTTGGACTGATAGCAGGGCAGCCGCAGGACTTTTTCGGAATAATAGATTTCCGATTCCGGCGGAATGATCCAGTCATCGGCGACCAGATAATGGTGATAGGGCGTTCCCATGGTGCCCGGATAGCCCAGCCAGTTCACCTGGATCGGCGCGGGCCTGCGCGCGAACACCCCGGTGCGCGAGTCGCGTGTGTGGCCGTTGACGTCGACCAGTATGTCGATGCCGTCGGCGGCGATGCGGGCGGCGGCCTCGTCGTCGGTCAGATGCTTGATATCGACCCAATGTTCGACCGCGGCCTTGGTTCTTTGGGTCAGCGCGCTGTCGGATGGCTGGCCGCAATAATAGGCGAAGACTTCGATGTCCCGCCTGCCGTGCAGCTCGAAAAACTCGGCCATCAGATAACCCACGGCATGGTCGCGCAGGTCCGATGAGATGTAGCCGACCTTGAGGCGGCGGCCTTTCAAGTCGATCGCGGCATGACGGCGGTCATGCGGGTTCGCTTTCGGGCTTTCGTGACCCGAATGGCGGACATAGCGGTCCGCCGCCGCCAGCTGCAGCATGGGATCGTCGGTATAGACCGCCATCGACAAAGGGTGGATGCCCTTCATCATGGCCTTGCGGCTGACCTGTTCCAGGCCGACCACCACCGGCCATTTGCACTGCGCCAGGCGCATCGCGGTATATTGTTCGATGATGTCGGCGTGCTGGGGATTGATCTCCAGGCAGCGGCGGATCACGTCTTCCGCGTCTCTGCTCTGCTGGCGGTCGGACATCACGCGGGCGATCTGCTTGAGCGCCGTGGTGACGTAATTGACATTGGCGCCATTGATCGGCAGGGCGCGTCCGGCGGCGGTCTTCCACAGCTCCACCGCGCGTTCGGGCGCGCCGGCGCGTTCCAGGATGCGCCCCAGATTGATATAGGCAGGCGTGAAATCGGGATTCTGCGCGATTGCTTTTTCCAGGCATGCCGCCGCCGAGGCCATATCGCCCGCTTCGTCATCGAGCGCAGCACTGTTGAAGAAGGCGACATGCAGCAGGGGATGCTGCGGGTTGTGCTCGATCCAGATCTTGTAGAGCTGGCGCGACTGCGCCTTTTGGCCCACCGCGTTCAGCTGGGCCGCGGACTCGATCAGTTCGACCAGGGAAAGCGTGCCGGCAACGGTTTTCTGGAGCGCGTGAGCGATGCTGTCCTGGGTCATGGGCACGACTTTTTTTATGGGGAGATTCGACCGCGGTGATGCGGAAATTTGTAACCTTTTATGCTTAATAAAAGGCTAATCGGCTCCCACGCCATCGCGGCAAAAAAAACGCCGGGCGTTTGAGCGCCCGGCGTCCCGAGGGTCGCGTCTGGAGTGGAGAAGCGTTAGCTCAGATAGGCGTCGATCTGCGCAGCGGTCATGCCGTGGACCTGGGTGGCGGTGAAGGCATCGATCTGTGTCGTGTTCATGGTGGTGATGCTGGTGGTGGTAAGCGACGGCAGCTGGGTCAGCGTGATGCCGGGAATCTGCGTCGCCTGAAGCGCCTGGACTTCCGTGGTCACCAGGTTGGCGATCACGGTGGTGGTGAGGGCGCCGATCTGGCTTGTGCTCAACAGGCCGATTCCGGTGGTCAACAGCTTGCCGAAGGTGGTGATGCTGAGGCCGGCGATCTCGGTCGTGGTGACGCCCTTGATCTGTGTCGGCGTGAGCGCGCCCAGCGCGGTGGCGCTCAAGGCCGAGAAGTTGGTGGCGGAGAGCGCACCGATCTGGGTCGAAGCCAACAGCGCGATCTCGGTATCCTTCAGGCTGCCCAGCGCGGTCGAGGTGAGGCCGCTGAGCTGGGTGGTATTGACGCCGGCAAGCTGGGTGGCCGTGAGCGCGCCCAAAGCGGTGGCATCCAGCGCCGAGAAGTTGGTGGCGGAAAGCGCGGCGATCTGGGTCGAGAAGAGCAGCGCGATCTCGGTGTCTTTGAAGTTGCCCAGCGCGGTCGAAGTGAGGCCGCCGATCTGGGCGGTCTTGACCCCCGCCAGCTGGGTGGCGGTCAGGGCGCCGATGGCGGTCGAGTCAAGGCCTGAGAAGTTGGTGACGGAGAGCGCACCGATCTGGCTTGCGTTGAGGAGCGCGACCTGGGTGTCCTTGAACTGGCCGGCGGTGGTGGTCGAGAGACCGCCAACCTGGCCGGTGGTGAGGCCCGCCAGCTGGGTGGCGTTGAGCGCACCGAAGGAGGTGGCGTTCAAGGCGGCCAGCGCGGTGCTGTTGAGAGCGCCCAGCTGGGTGGCGGTCAAGCCGCTGATCTGGGTGGTGGCGAGCTTGCTGAGATTGGTGGTGTTGAGCGCGGTCAACTGAGCGGTCGAGAGCGCGCCGATCTGGGTTGACTGCAGATCGCTCAAGGCGGTGGTGGTCAGGCCGGTGAGCTGGGCGGTGGTGACGCCCTTGAGCTGAGTGGCGGTCAAGGCGCCCAGCGCGGTGGCGGAGAGCGCGGAAAGGTTGGTGGCGGAAAGCGCGCCGACCTGGGTCGAGGCCAATAGCGCGATCTCAGTGTCCTTGAGGTTGCCCAACGCCGTGCTGGTGAGGGCGCCGATCTGGACGGTGGTGACGCCCTTGAGCTGAGTGGCGGTCAAGGTGCCCAGGGCCGTGGCGTCAAGGGCGGAGAAATTGGTGGCACTGAGCGCGCCAACCTGGGTCGAGGCCAGGAGCGCGATTTCGGTGTCCTTGAGGTTGCCGAGCGCGGTCGCAGTAAGGCCTCCGATCTGGGCGGTCTTGACGCCGGCCAGTTGCGTTGCGGTCAAGGCGCCGATGGCGGTGGCGCTGAGGCCGGAGAAGTTCGTGGAGGAAAGCGCGCCCACCTGGGTTGAGGAAAGCAACGCGACCTGGGTGTCCTTGAACTGGCCGGCGGTGGTGGTGGTAAGGCCCCCGACCTGCGCCGCGGTGAGGCCGGCCAACTGGGTGACATTGAGCGAAGCGAAGGAGGTCGCGTTCAAGGCGGCGAGCGCCGTGCTGTTCAGCGAGCCCAACTGCGTCGCGGTCAAGCCGCTGATCTGGGTGGTGGCGAGCCTGTTGAGATTGGTGGTGTTGAGCGCGGTGACCTGGGCGGGAGCAAGGGCGCCGATCTGGGTCGACTGCAGGTCGCTCAAGGCCGTGGTGGTCAGCCCGACAAGCTGGGCGTTGGTGACGCCCTTGAGCTGGGTGGCGGTCAAGGCGCCCAGGGCGGTGGCGGAGAGCGCGGAAAGGTTGGTGGCGGAAAGCGCGCCGACCTGGGTCGAGGCCAGGAGCGCGATCTCGGTGTCCTTGAGGTTGCCGAGCGCGGTGGAGGTAAGGCCGTTGAGCTGGGCGGTGGTCACACCTTTGATCTGGGTGGCGGTCAAGGCGCCCACCGCGGTGGCGTCGAGGGCGGAGAAGTTGGTGGCGGACAGCGCGGCGATCTGAGTTGAATAGAGAAGCGCGATCTCGGTGTCCTTGAGATTGCCGAGCGCGGTCGAAGTGAGGCCGGCGAGCTGGGCGGTTTTGACCGCGCCCAGTTGTGCGGCGGTCAAGGCGCCGATGGCGGTCGAGTCAAGGCCGGAGAAGTTGGTGACGGAAAGGGCACCGATCTGGGTGCCATTGAGCAGGGCGACCTGGGTGTCTTTGAACTGGCCGGCGGTGGTGGTCGAGAGACCCGTGACCTGGGCGGCGGTGAGGCCGGCCAGCTGGGTGGCGTTGAGTGAGCCGAAAGAGGTCGCGTTCAGCGCCGCCAGGTTGGTGGCGTTGAGTGAACCCAGCTGAGAGGCGGTCAGGCCGCTGATCTGGGTGGTGGCCAGCCTGTTGAGATTGGTGGTGTTGAGGGCAGCCAGCTGGGCGGTGGAAAGCGCCGCAATCTGGGTTGACTGCAGGTCACTCAAGGCGGTGGCGGTAAGCCCGGCGAGCTCGGTGGAAGTGACGCCTTTGAGCTGGGTCGCGGTCAAGGCACCGAGTGCGGTGGAACTCAGGGCCGAGAAGTTGGTGGCGTTCAAGGCGCCCACCTGGGTCGAGGCCAGAAGCGCGATTTCGGTGTCCTTGAGATTGCCGAGCGCGGTC
>CAZEFQ010000096.1:0-6415 GCA_964511505.1 uncultured Rhizobium sp. | reverse complement strand
GAGAAAACGGTCTTGCGGAGGTGAAGTTCCTGCCATGGGATGGCGTTAAGCCCCTGCCCCGCCTGGATGTTTGCGAGCCCGGAGTCTTTTTGCCAAAATCCCAGTATTGCTGGAGGTCAACATGATGCGCTTTGCCATCTTAATGGTCCTGCTGACTGGCCTGATGCTGATAGCGCCCGTCGCAAACGCGGCGCCCGGTGATGCGCTCACCATCCCCGCTGCCGTGCAGATGGAGCCGGCGGAGCTGGCCGCACTGCTGAAGAGCGGCGAGGCGCCGCCCATCCTGCAGGTCGGCTTCAGTGTGCTCTATCAACAGGCGCATATTCCCAATGCGCAATATGCGGGACCGGGAAACAGCGACGACGGGCTAGCCAACCTCAAGAGCCATCTGGACGCGCTTCCGCGCGACCGGCTGGTGGTGATTTATTGCGGCTGCTGCCCCTGGGAAAAATGCCCCAACATCGCCGCGGCCTACAAGCAGATGACGGCGATGGGCTTCACCAGGATCAAGGTGCTGCATCTCGCCAGCAGTTTTGGCGCCGACTGGGTGGATAAAGGCTATCCGGTCACGCGGGGCGGCTGATGCATCGCGCCTTCGCGATATTCGCGCTGCTGCTGGCGCTGCCGGCAGCAGCCGCGCCTGCCAAGGCTCCGGCCAAATTGCATGTGGGCGAACCGGCGCCGCAATTTGTCCGCAACGACCTCGCGGGAAAGCCGTTCGACCTGAAAGCGCAGCGGGGAAAGATCGTGCTGATCGACTTCTGGGCAAGCTGGTGCCCGCCCTGCATCGAAGAGATTCCCCATCTCAACCGATTGCAGAACAAGTATGGCGGGCACTTCCAGGCGGTCGGCATTGCGATGGATGATTCCGTTTCCGTCACCAAAGAGACCATGCGGAAAATCTCCTTCGGCTATCCGGTGGTACCGGGCGATGCCAAGTTCGGCAATCTTTACGGCGGAGTGTTGGGCCTTCCGCTGCAATATCTGGTGGGAGCCGATGGAAAAATCCTGGCGATCTGGAGCGGCGAGGTGGCTCCCGCCACGCTGGAAAAAGAAATCGGCGCCGCGGTGAAGAATATCCGCCCCGGTTGAAGGCTCTCCCCGCTGCCGCTGGGCTTTTTCGTCGGCCGCTTTTTTCACCGGCAATCGTTCCGGGAACCCGGCGGTTTTCGCCAGGAACGATCACCCCCGCCTGTCGTTGCCATCATAAGTAAAACAAGGTGCGGGTTCGGCACCAAGGCCGGCTCGCATTGGCCGAAAGGAGCCGATCATGAAAAAGACCCATGTCATTGGAATTGCGGTGCTGCTGGCGGCGGGAATGAGCCTGCCGGCGCTGGCGGACTGGAACCCGGTTGGAGACCTGCAGGTCTCGCCCGACCATTTCTCCAACGCGCAATTGAGCGGGTTCACCGGTCCGGTCGAGCAGATCCGGCTGCGCTCTGCCGGCCGCTCGGATTGCGATAACGTGCGCGTGACCTATGAAAACGGCGATACACAGTCGGTGTTCGCCGGGACGATCTTGAGCGGACAGGACCAGCTCATCACTTTTCCGGACCAGACCCGCATGGTGAAGGCGGTTTCGCTGAATTGCCGGGCGGCAAACGGAATCGGCACGCATATCGCGGTGTCCGTCGATACGCCGGCCTTTTCCGCCAGGGACAGCTATGGTCCTGCCTTCGCCCCCGCGGGCGACTTTGAGTTGCTTGCCAGCCGTGACTTCGGCGACCTCAACCGCCGGACATTGATGCTCGATCAGACGCGCCCGGTTGCGGCCATCGCGCTCGAGCCAGTCGGCGCCGATGCACGCTGCCACAATGTCAGCGCGCTGTTCGACGACGGCACGACAAGCAGCGCCATTCCGAATGACGGTGACAATCTGCGCGAAGGGCGCATGTACCGCACCTATATCGGAGGCGGCAACCGCGATCTCGACAGCGTCAATCTCACCTGTGAAGCGGCCAACGGCGATCACGTGCGGATCAACGTGTACGCCATCGGCTGATGAAAACCCGCAACAAGGCCGGGTCCCGCCCGGCCCTGTTGCTTCTATGTAAGACCCGCAGCGATCTGGCGAAGCTCGGCGGGCGTATGCACCCCGGCCAAGGGCGTTCCGGGCACCAGGTACTTGCCTTTTGCCAGGCCGCCGACCAGCACGGGCTCGAAGCCCGCTTCCCGGATCAAACGGTCGGCAAGGTCGATCGCCTTTTGGTCGTCGCCCGCGATGGGGACGCCGACGCGCTGATCCGCCGGCCGCTGTGAGAGCGATGCCAACTGACCGCCGCCGATGGCATTGAAGCCGCGGACGATGCGGGCGTCATGCAACAATTTCTTGCTGACAAGGCCGGGGCCGCCTTCGCTCATGATCTTGTTGAAGAAATCCTGGCCGTCACGGGCCGGCACGGGGTTGGAGACATCAAGCACCAGCGGCTTGGCCGCAAGCGCGGCGCCGAAATCACGCCCGATCTGCTCCACGGCCGTGTAGGGGACGGCAAGAAAGATCACTTCACCGAAAGCGACGGCGTCGGCAGAGGTGCCGGCCCTGGCTTTGGGGCCGGCGGCGGCGACCAGATCCTTCAGCTCCTCCGGATGCAGAGAGGAGAAGAGCACCGGATGACCCAGCTTGGCGAAAAGCGTGCCGAGCGCGCCGCCCTCGCGGCCGGAGCCGATGGTGGCGATCTTCATGTCGACAAGGGCTTGCGCGGAGACGCGGGAAGCCGCGAATGAAGAAAGCGCGGCGCCGGCCAAAAGGTCCAGCAATGCCCGGCGGCTTAACGGAAAAGGAGATGCGTTTGTCATCACTCACTCCCTGAGGTGGGGCCAAAACAAAGCTTCGAAAGCATCATAGCAAGCAATTGACGATTTGTCGTCTGTGGCCGATTGCGCGCGGCAGGGTCGGGAAAATCGCGCCGCCGCTTCCTTCAAGACCCGGCACCGTCCCTGGCGGTTCACCAACATTCCGGGCTCACACCGGTTGTGAAAGATTGAAGCCTACTTCACCGGCTTCACCGGCAAAGATGCCACATAAGCGGCGAGGTCGAGAATGTCCTTGCCGTCGAGCTTGGCCACCACCGGTTTCATCTGCTGCGCCCCCGCCCCGTTCCGCGCACCGGCCTGGATGTCGTAAAGCTGCTGGGCGATATAGGTGGCGGTGCGCCCGGCAATGCTGGGCGCGGTGCCGCCCATCAGGTCGGCGCCGTGGCAGCCGGTACAGGCGGGCGTCTTGCCATTGCTGGTGGCGAGCGCCCTGCCGGCGGCCACCGCGCCAATAGGCGCATAGGCGACATAGCCCGAATGGGGATCGCGCTTCAGTTCCGTGGCCTCGGGATCGACGGGCACTTCGATGATGCGCTCGCCCAAGGGCTCGGTGCCCGCCTTGTCGCCGGTCAAGGGTATATACAAGCCATTGTGGCTTTCCACTTTGGGCGAGGTGGTGGTTTCCACCACCTTGGTCCAGGTCACGTAGGGAATCGCGGCGTAGTAATCGGCGGCGGCTTTTATCTCATCTTCGGTCATGGCCTTGGCGAAAGCCGCCATCTGCTTGGCATTGGCCTTGCGCGGTTCGGCGCTTTGGCGGGCGCCGCTGGCGAAATCATGCATCTGCTCGATGAAATAGGCCGAGGTCAGTCCGGCGATCTGCCCATTCTCGGTGCGGCCGCGGCCTTCGGGCATGTGGCAGAGCGAGCATGGCGTGATGCCGCGGCTCTGGTCGCCCATGGCCACGATGGGCGGGATGGGATTGGGATGCTCCTCGGGAAACCAGTCCGCCGGCTGGACGCGGGTGCGGCTGCCGTCATCGGCGACGCCTTGGACCTTGTTGCGGGTGAAATGGAATTTGGAGCCGGCGATGCTGAGCGGCGTCAAGTCGGGCGGCGGGCGCTGGCCCGGCTGGGCAGGCGGCGTGGCCGGCTGCGGCGGCACGGCATAGGCCCAGTCGGGTTTGTTGGAGTCGGCGGCGTAGGCGGGAAATGCAAGGAATGCCGTGGCAAGAAGGAAAGCCGCTCGTTTCACGTTATTCTCCCGCGCTTCGACAATGGATGGCCGGGTCAAGTCCGGCCGGAGGGATGAGAGAGGTCAAGTTACCATCAGGCGATGTGAATCTCGAAGATCGCGCCGCTATAGGGGCTGTCCCATAACGGCCAGCCGGGATGAAGTCCGGCGTCGCAACTGATGAGCTTGCCCTGATGGAAAGTGAGCCCATGCGGATCGCAGGTGTTGGGCGCGAAGTCGATGATCTCCACCAGGTTGCCGGTCTTGGCATCCAGCCGCGCGATGCCGGGCGTGCCGTTGGCATAACCGGTGGAGTTGTTGCCGGTCACCACCAGCATGGTATCGCTGCTGGCGTCATAGGCACAGCCATGGAAACGGTCGAAGCCGGCGGGAAACGGCAGCATCATCTCGACATTCCAGGTGATGGGGTCGATCTTGACCGCGGCACGAAGCCTGAGCGCGGCGATCCAGAGCTTGCCATTGTGCCAATCCAGGCCATGGATGCCGCCGCCGTCTTCTTTCGGACCGAAGGGGACCTGGCGATGGCTCAAGGTTTTTGAATTGAGCGAGGTCTGCACCACGCCATTATGACCGGCGGTGTTGCAGCCCATCCATAGCGAATTGTTGCCATAGGTGAATCCGGAGGTGTTGCGGCCTTCGGTGATCACGGTTTTTTTGACGTTGCCTTTTTCGTCCATCAACCAGGCGGATTCACGCAGGTCGCTGGCAGGCTCGAGCGGACGGCCATCCTTGTATTTGTAATTCGAGTTCGGGCCGCCGGTTTCCTTCTGTTCGCAGATCCAGATGCCTTGCGGCGAAGTGGCGACGCCGTTGATGAATTTTTCCTGCGGCGCCTTGAACAGGACCGTGGTGGTGGCCTTGCGGCGTGGCACGGCTTTGCGCCCGGGAGGCGGCGCCGCGGCCGTCGCGCCCTGCGCCAGTGCGGGCGATGTCATCAAACCGGCAAAGCTCAATCCCAAGCCTGCACCAAGACCAAACGCCAGGAACTCTCTTTTGTCGGATTGCCCCTTGTCGGATTGCATGTCGTGCCCTCCCCGTATCGCGGTTCCCGCGGGCTTATGCCCTTGTTGGCGGGAGGGTATCAGTTTCCGGGAGCAAGGGAACATGCTAGAAGCAGTGCTGGGGGGAAAAACGAAAAATCCGGGAGATGCCGATGGAATTGCGCGGAAAAATGATGGCGTTGACGATCGGCTTGCTGGCCGCCGGCGGCGTCTCGGCCGCCACTCCGCTTGACGCCATCAACGACCATCTGGCCGCAGCCAAGACTGCGGCAGGCGTGGATTTCAAGGGCACGCTGGGCGCGCTTTGCCTTCCCAGTCCGCCGCGCCCGGCGGGCGGCGCGGCGCGCGGCCCACGGCCGATCCCGGCGCGCGACACCTGGTATGCCGAGCCGCACCAGGTATTCGACAATCTTTACTGGCTGGGGACCAAGGTTCATTCATCCTGGGCGCTCAAGACCAGCGAAGGGATCATCGAGATCGACACCCTGTTCAACTACGCTTCCAATGACGAGATCGTGGAGGGGCTGAAAAAACTGGGGCTCGATCCCGCCACCATCAAATATGTGATCATCACCCATGGTCATGGCGACCATGATGAAGGCGCCAGGCTGCTCCAGGACAAGTTCGGCGCCCATGTGGTGATGTCGGCCGCCGATTGGGACATGATCGAGAAAGGTCCCGACATGCCGGGCGGCAAGCCCAAGCGCGATATCGTGGGCACCGATGGCGGCAAGGTCACGTTGGGCGACACGACCGTGAACCTGACTCTGACGCCGGGCCATACCCCGGGCACGATTTCCATGACCTTCCCGGTCAAGGATCATGGCCGAACCCTGATCGTGGCCTATAACGGGGGAACATTGACCGGTTCCTTCGGTAACAATGCGGCCCGCTGGGACGAATATCTCGCTTCGCAGAAGAAGATGGCGGCGGCCGCGGCCAAGGCGGGTGCAACCGTGCTGATTACCAACCACAGCGAATATGATGGCGCCTATGAAAAGTCGCGCCTGACCGCGCTGCGCAAGGGCGACGAGCCAAGCCCGTTCGTGGTCGGCAAGGACGGGATACAACGCTTCTTCACCGTGATGGCGGAATGCGCCGAGGCAATGAAGCTGGAAGCGATGGCGCCCAAGTCGGGGACTTAGCCGCCGGAGCCGAGTTTCAGCTCCGAAAGATGCGGATTATCGGGACTGAGCTTTTCACTGCCCGCGGGATAGCCCAGGCGGCTTAATATGAAGGCCGTGATGTCGTTATAGTCCGCGTCGGGATCGATGCCCGGCGCGTCATAAGGCATGGTCTCGCGGATCACATCCAGCAGAGACCTGGCGGTGCGGTTCTGGTCCGTCAGCAATTGCCGGAAATCCGGGCCGGTCAGCGCCGGGCCGGAGCCGCCTTCCATGTCGGGA
>CAZEFQ010000095.1:0-13558 GCA_964511505.1 uncultured Rhizobium sp. | reverse complement strand
TGATCACGGTGGATGGCGGTAATATCGAAGCGTCTTTGCGCTGACCTTCGGCGCGCGCCTTTTGCGCTCTGGGTTCGTCGCGCGTGCTCACGTACTTTCGTACGCTCCGCGCGACGCTCCTGCTCATGCCGCAAAATTCCTCGCGCCGAGTTGATTTTGCTTAATGAAGGAAGTGTCTCATCCCAGTGAAGACCATGGCGAGGCCGGCCTCGTCGGCCGCGTCGATCACTTTCTGGTCGTTCATCGAGCCGCCGGGCTGGATCACCGCGGTGGCGCCGGCCTCGGCGGTGGCGAGCAACCCGTCGGGAAAAGGAAAGAAGGCCTCTGACGCCGCTGCCGACCCCACCGTGCGCGGCTCCGGCCAGCCTGCCGCCTTGGCCGCGTCCTTGGCCTTGATGGCGGCGATGCGGGCGGAATCCACGCGGCTCATCTGTCCGGCGCCGATGCCGGCGGTCGAGCCGTCTTTCACATAGATGATGGCATTGGATTTGACATGCTTGCCGATGGTGAAGGCGAGCAGCATATCCTTGAGCTCCTGTTCCGTGGGCTGGCGCCTTGTGACCACTTTGAGCTTGTCGCGGGTGACCCGGCCATTGTCGCGGGTCTGCACCAGGAAGCCGCCCGCCACCGAGCGGAAGGTCAGGGTCGGCGCCAAGGGATCGGGCAAGCCGCCCGCCGTCAGCAGGCGAAGATTCTTCTTCGCGGAAAGAATGCGCCTGGCGTCTTCATCGGCGTCTGGCGCGATGATCACCTCGGTGAAGATCTTGGCGACCTCCTCCGCGGTCTCGCCGTCCAGGGTGCGGTTGAAGGCGAGCACGCCGCCAAAGGCGCTGACCGGATCGCAGGCGAGCGCCTTCACATAGGCATCCTTGAGGCTTGAGCCCAGCGCCACGCCGCAAGGATTGGCATGCTTGATGATGGCGCAGGCGGGCGCTTCCCTGGGATCGAACTCCGCCACCAATTCATAAGCGGCGTCGGTGTCGTTGATGTTGTTGTAGCTGAGTTCCTTGCCCTGGAGCTGCCTGGCGGTGGAAACGCCGGCGCGCGACGAGCCGTCCACATAAAAGGCCGCTTCCTGGTGCGGATTTTCGCCGTAGCGCAGGGGCTGGCGCAGCAGGCCGGCGAAGCTGCGGCGGCGGGGCGGAATTTTGTCGCCGCCCTTGTCGAGTTCGCCCGCGAACCAGTTGGAGACGGCGGCGTCATAGGCGGCGGTGCGGGCAAAGGCGCGCTGGGCCAGCTTGCGCCGTAGACCCAGGCTGGTGGCGCCGCCATTCGCCGCCATCTCCTCCAGCACCGCCTGATAATCCTCGACATCCACCACCACCGTCACCCAGTCATGATTCTTGGCGGCGGAACGGGTCATGGCCGGGCCGCCGATATCGATATTCTCGATGGTGGTCTCGAAATCGGCGCCGCGCGCCACGGTGGCCTCGAAGGGGTAAAGATTGCAGACCAGAAGATCGATGCCTTGGATGCCGTGATCCTGCATCGCCTTGGCATGGTCCGGCTTGTCGCGCAGAGAAAGCAAACCTCCATGCACATTGGGGTGCAGGGTCTTGACCCTTCCGTCCATCATCTCGGGAAAATGGGTGATGTCGGAGACGTCGCTGACTTGAAGGCCGGCATCGCGCAGGGCCTTGGCGGTGCCGCCGGTCGAGATCAGCATCACGCCATGCCGGGCCAGGCCCCGGGCGAATTCGATCAGTCCCGTCTTGTCCGAAACCGACAGCAGGGCGCGGGAAATCTTGCGAAGCATGGGGCGCGACTCGGAATAACGAGGTTGCGCCCGGGCTTTATCGCTTCATGAGATAATAGAAAAGGCCCATGGCCAGGCTTGCGCACAAGGAATAAGTCACAGGCACCGCCATGTGCAGGTTGCCGTGATTGATGGTGAAGTCGCCGGGCAGCGGTTCCGGCCCGACATAGGCGATGGCCGGCACCAGTGCGGCGGCGGCCAGCACGAACACGGCCAGGACGGCAATGACATTGCGCATGGCCGGATTTTAAAAAAGCCATGGTTAAGGCTTGGTTGCTTGAATCAGCGATGCGGCATGGGAACCAGGCCCAATCTTGAAAAAAGCGCCTTGTCGGCCGCGGTTTCCGGGTTGGGGGTGGTAAGCAGTTTTTCGCCATAAAAAATGGAATTGGCGCCGGCCAGGAAACACAGCGCCTGGGTTTCCAGGCTCATGCCTTCGCGCCCGGCCGAAAGCCGCACCACCGAGGCCGGCATGGCAATGCGCGCCACTGCGATGGTGCGCACGAAATCGATGGCGTCGAGCGGTTCGGATTTACCGGCCGGTGTGCCTTCCACCCTGACCAGGGCGTTGATGGGAACCGATTCGGGGTGGACGGGCAGGGTGGCGAGCGCGTGGATCATGCCCACCCGGTCCGCTTCGCTTTCGCCCATCCCGACAATGCCGCCGCAGCAGACGCTCAGCCCGCATTTGCGCACATTTTCCAGGGTCTCCAGGCGGTCCTGGTATGTCCGTGTACTGATGATATGCCGGTAATATTCAGGCGAGGTATCGAGATTGTGGTTGTAATAGTCGAGGCCGGCCTGTTTGAGCCTTTGCGCCTGGTTTTCCGTCAGCATGCCCAGGGTGACGCAGCTTTCCAGGCCCAGCGCCTTCACGCCTTCGACCATCGCGCAGACCGCATCGAGATCCTTGTCCTTGGGCGAGCGCCAGGCCGCACCCATGCAGAAGCGCGAGGCGCCGGCCTCCTTCGCCCGCCTGGCGTCGGCCAGCACGGCGTCAAGCGCCATCAGTTTTCCGGCCTTGACGCCGGTGTCATATTGCGCGGCCTGGGGGCAATAGGCGCAATCCTCCGGGCAGCCGCCGGTCTTGATCGAGAGCAAAGTGGAAATCTGCACTTCTGTGGGGGCGAAGTGACGGCGATGCGCGGCCATGGCGCGATGCATGAGTTCAGGGAAGGGCAGGGCGAAGAACTGGGCGATCTCCTCCCGCGTCCAGTCATTGCGCGGGGTGGAATCAAGGGGCAAGGGCGCGTTCATCGGGCCATTAAAGCCTGATGCGCGGCCCATGCAAGTGGCGCATTGACCCCCGGCTTTCCGCCGCTATAGTCCCGCCTCCATTCAGAAAATCGCTGCCCCAGTGGCGGAATGGTAGACGCAGTAGACTCAAAATCTACCGCCTTCACGGGCGTGCTGGTTCAAGTCCGGCCTGGGGCACCAAATCTCGTCCCTAGCTTTTGTTGGCGAACTTGCGAGCTTACAAAAACTGGGACCGCTTCGAGCCGCGCAGCGGCGAGGGCGGCTGGCGCTCGCTCGTTGCGGGCGGGCGGGGCCTGGGGCACCATTCCATCCGCATGGCTGACATTCGGTGCATGACGCTTGTCGCGCCGCTTTGGCTCTTCGACACTGGAGTGTGGGGTGGAGGAGGCCGCCATGCTCGAACTGCGTCCCAATTGCGAATGTTGCGGCAAGGACCTGCCGCCGGAAAGCTTCGAGGCGCGCATCTGCACCTATGAGTGCACCTTCTGCGCCGACTGCGTGGACCGGAAGCTCCACAATGTTTGCCCCAATTGCGGCGGCAATCTGGAGCCGCGGCCGATCCGGCCGCCGGCAAAGCTGCTCAAAGACCCGCCTTCGGCCAGGCGGGTCTTCAAGCCGCAAGGATGTGCTTAAGTCAGGGCCGCTTCAGCCTGAGCATGAAGCGGTCGGTGACGAAATGCCCGGCTTCCGAATTGCTGCCGGCCCGGTTGTCGGAGGGGTTGTGCAGCAGGTCTCCTTCGGCATCGACCTTAAAGCCTGCGGCGGTCAACTCGCTCTTGGCCACGGCTTCGTCCATGCGATGGACTTTGGAAGTGGCTTCAAGGCCGGCGCCGGGCGCGGCGCTATGGTCCTCGACATAGAAGGTCCCGCCCGGTTTCAGATTGTTGAACACGGCCTTGTCCAGCGCCGGCACATTGGCGGTCGGGCCGTTGTGGAAGTCGTGGTAATTCTCCGTGGTCCAGAACAGGTCCACCTTCTCCGGCAACTGCATGGTGGGATAATCCACCGTCACCACTTTGATATTGGGATAGGCGGCGGCCAGAGCATTAAGGCCGTCCAATCCGCCCGGCCGCGCCGCCTGAGCCGTGGTGGCGATGGCATAGACCTTTCCGCTGGGCCCCACCGCCTTGGCGAGGATGCGGGTGTAATAGCCGCCGCCCGGTCCCAGCTCGGCGACGGTCATGCCGGGTTTGACGCCGGCAAAAGCGACCACCTCGGCCGGCTTGCGGCTTGCGTCGCGCTCCTTGTCAGCCGCGGGACGGGCAGCATCGGCGACCGCGGCCGCGATGGCGGGCGATACGCTCTGGGCGGAGGCTGTTGCGCAAAAAATGGTGGTCGCAAGCAGGGCATAGGCGAGGGAACGGATCATATTGGTCTCCTGATCGGTTGTTGAGGGGCAGCCGCCGTGGCGATGCCGATGTTGTCGTTGTGCCGTTATGTCAGGGTACAAATCCACCCTTTGTCGGCGTCGCAGTACCAGATCACGCCGTTCTTCAGTTCCAGGCCGTGGACATTGGGATCGGTTTTGGCCATCTGGATTTTGCCGACAATCCGGCCGTCTTTCTGACTGATTTTCTGAATCTGCGAAAAGTCGCTGGCCACGGACCAGAGATAATCGCCGTCAATCACAAGACCATGGGTACGCAGGACCGGCGCCGGAATAGAGCGCACCGGCTTGCCGGATTTCTCGTCCATCAGGAAGATGCGGCCCGATGCCGGCACGGCCATCCAGTAATGGCCATTGCCGGCCCATTTCACGTCATGACCGCCCGAGGGCGAGCCCTTTGCTTCCGTCACCGCGCCGTAATAGCCCCAGCCCGGCGTCACCCATTTCCACAAGGTCTTGCCGGTGGCGGGATCGGTCAAAAGTGTCATTGGTGGCCCCTCCAGCGACTTGGTAGAGGTCAAGATCCAATTGTTGTCGGCATCGATGGTGATGCCGCTGCCATGAATGCATTCGGTCTGGGTGGTGCGCAAAATCCGGCCATCCTCGGGCGTCACCTCGAAGACCTTGTTGGGGTCGACCTGGTCCAGGATCAACAGCGTGCCCTGGCGGGTGAACTGCATCGCATTGGGCTGCTTGATGGCAGGATTGTTCCAGAGCTTCTTCACCGTCTTCTGGATCAGGGGCGCGGCGTTCATCTCCGCCACCTTATCCTCTGGGATCACCACGCCTTTGGTAGGCTTGGTGAGATCGAAGACCGGCTCGTCATCGCCGGCAAAAGCAGGGACGGTCAGTGCCCAGGAACTTGCCAGTGCGCCGGCGGTGGCAAGAAGAGAGCGGCGGGTGAGAAAATCCTGCATGCGCGCCTCCGAATATTGTTTTGGGAGAGGATAGTCTTTTGGCCCGGGAGTGACAATTTGGGCGGGGCAAATTGGGACAAGCGCCCCAAAATCAAAGGGTATTATTGCCGGCCCCGGTGGAGGGAGCGGCCCGCCAGCGGCGAATCCGGGCATAGAGGGCAAGCCGGCAAAGCGACCGGCGGAGAATCGGACCCATACCTACTGAGACGGCAATGACGCGGCAAACAGATCATTTGCTGGACCCATGCAACGCGGGCGCAACACTGTCAAACAACCTGCATCTCTGCGTCACAGAAGAATGATCGCAGCGACAAAGAAGAGCCATCGCGCCGTTAACCACCACGCATAGTCATCAAGGCTCCCCGCGAATGCCGCGAGGACCGGGCGGATGCCCGGCGAACCTTCGGAGGAGCCATCATGAGAGTGCCAAAACGCATCGCCGCCAGCCTGGCGATCGCATCTTTTCTCACACCCATCGCCGCACCTTATGCGGCGGTTGCGGCGCCCGCCACGCCGATCCAGCATGTGATCATCATCGTGGGCGAGAACCACACCTTCGACAATCTGTTCGGCACCTACCAGCCCAAGGGCCAGCAGTCCATCGACAATCTTCTCTCCAAGCATATCGTCAATACCGACGGCTCGCCGGGATTCAAATTCTCGCTGGGCGCGCAGAACATCGCCAATGTGCAGGGCAAATACAAAGCCAAGACCAATGTCGTCGCCACCTATCCGGCGCTGCCCCAGCCCTACACCACTTACGGCCTCGGCCTGCCGCAGGGCGTGCCGGACACGCGCTTCCCGGCCAACATGCCCAACGGGCCGTTCCAGATCAGCTGGTATGTGCCCTATGCCGCCTATACCGGCGATCCGGTGCACCGCTTCTTCCAGATGTGGCAGGACGTGGACGGCGGCAAGATGGACAAGTTCGCCTTTGTGGAACAGACCATCGGCACCGGCTCCAACGGCGCGCCTCCGCCGGCCGGCGGCTTCAATCCCATGGAAGGCGCCATCTCCATGGGCTTTTACAACATGAATCCCTTCGTTGACGCGCATGGCGCGGCCCAGCCGGGCGATGCCGCCATCTTCAAGTCGCTGGCCGACAATTATGCGATCAGCGACAATTATCACCAGGCGATCATGGGCGGCACAGGGGCCAATTTCCAGGCCCTGGTTTCCGGTGACGCCGCCTTCTTCACCAATCCGGACGGAACGCCGGGCGTGCCTTTCGGCAACCAGATCGAAAATCCCGATCCGGTCAAACGCACCAACAATTACTACACCCAGGACGGCTATAGCGGCGGTTCCTATGTGAACTGCAACGATGTCCGCAATCCGGGGGTGCAGGCGGTCAATCAGGAACTCGGGCGGGCGAAGGTGAGCAAAAGCAATTGCGCGCCCAATACCTATTACCTGGTGAACAATTACAACATGTATTGGAACCAGGACGGCTCGACCAACCAGCTGGGCTCGGACAAATTCGTCCTGCCGCCCCAGTCCAATCCCACCATCGCCAATGTGATGACGGCGAACGGGGTCTCCTGGAAATATTATTCAGGCGACCGGGGCGATGACGTCACCAACTTCGCGAACGCAGTCGACGGCATTCCGCTCCTGTTCCACTCCTATTGCGGAATCTGCGATCCCTTGACCGGCTATGCCAGCATCGAAACCACATCCGAGGCCTCCAAGCTGCAGAATTACGGCGCCTTCCTCAATGACGTGGCGGCAGGCACCTTGCCGGCGGTGTCCTTCGTGCGGCCGTTCGAATCGCTGGCGGGGCATCCGGCGGATTCCACCACCGATCTCTATGAGATGTTCATCCAGGACCTGATCGCCAAAGTGAAGGCCAATCCTTCGCTATGGGGTTCGACCGCGATCTTCATCACCACCGATGAAGGCGGCGGTTATTACGACTCGGGCTATGTCCAGTATCTCGACTTCTTCGGCGACGGCACCCGGATTCCCTTGATCCTGGTGTCGCCCTGGTCCAAACAGGGATATGTCGACCACACGTATTACGATCACGTCTCGCTCTTGAAGTTCATCGAGCGGAATTGGGGCTTGCCGACCATTTCGGGCCGCAGCCGGGACAATCTGCCCAATCCCATCGCCAACAAGAACAATCCCTATAAGCCGGTCAACGGCCCTTCCATCGGCGATCTGATGAACCTGTTCGATTTCACCAAGCCTCCGCATGGTTAAGTAGAAAGCGCGCCGGCCGGCTCATACCCGGCCGGTGCCGCTTTTTTGCGGGCCGCAATTCTCCCGATCTCACTTTGGGCCGGATGTCCGTTCTGATATCGTCATTTCAGGCAGACAGGGGCTCGTCATGAAAATCCGTTTCATCCAATCGACTTTGCTGTTTGCCATGCTGTGTTCGGGAGCGGCGACGGCGGGCACGGTGGGCCTGACTCTTGACCGCACCAAGCTCAGCAACCTTGATGACGCCGCCGGGAACACGCAGTACGAATATGGCGTGGTCAATAAAGGGGACGTTCAAGTCGGGGAATATGTCCTGACGCGTCGCGTCGCGGGAGATATCGGCAGCGCCGCGATCCATATCACGCTGTTCTTTCCGGCCGTGGCGCACACCAACAACGCTCCGGACAATATCACCATTGACGGTGTTGAAGTGGGCAGCGGAGATTTCAAGGGCAGCGTCAGCGCCTATTCCAAGGCCTATGCTTTCACCAAAAACAGCAATGTGACCGGTCTGGCTTCTCCGTCAGATCCTCATGGCGAGGATATCCAGATTACCTGGAACGGTCACAACACCTTGACCTTGCCGTTGCACTGAGTTTTCAGCCGCATTGTTCAGAGTTGCCCGGCCGAGAAGGTATCGCAGGCGTTCATGTCGCCATCGGCCAGGCCGCGCTTGAACCAGCGCACCCGCTGGGCGCTGGTGCCATGGGTGAAGGAATCCGGCACGACATAACCCTGGCTTTGCTTCTCCAGCGTGTCATCGCCCACCGCGGAAGCCGCCGCCAGGCCGGCTTCCACATCGCCCTGCTGCAATATCTTGAATTGCTGGTTGGCGCGATAGGCCCATACCCCGGCATAGCAATCGGCCTGCAATTCCATGCGCACCGAATTGCCCGTGGCGCCATATTGCTGAGTGTCGTGGCGGTCCATCGTCCCGAAAAGGCTTTGGATGTGATGACCATATTCATGGGAGATCACATAGGCGCGGGCAAAATCCCCCGGCGCGCCAAAGCGGCTCTCCAACTCATTGAAGAAGGACAGATCCAGATAGATATGCGCATCGTTGGGGCAATAGAAGGGACCGGCGGAGGCTTCGCCGGTGCCGCACCCGGTGGGAGTGGCGCGGTCGTAGGCGGTGAAGGTGGCCGGCGTGAAGGCGACGCCTTTGGCGCGCAGCAGCGGCTGCCAGACATCTTCGTCGGAGCCGATGATCTTGCGGGCGAATTCAAAGGCCGCGTCATCGGCGCGGGGTGCGCCGGGAGAAGAGGTCTGGCTGTAATCCTGGCTGCCGCCGCTTAGCAAATCGGCCGGATTGACGCCGAACAGAAGCGAGATGACGAAGACGCCGACCAGGCCCAGGCCGCCGCCGCCCAGGGCGAGATGGGGTCCATAGCCGCCAAAACCGCCGCGCCGGTCTTCCACATTCTGGCTTGCGCGAAGTTCGTCCAGGTCCATGACATTTCCGCCGTTCGGACTTAACGTCCAACGGGCGGGAAAGGCTGCACACAAGTGATAGGCTGCAGCCCTTAGGCGGCGGTCCACCCACCGTCTATCGAAATGATCGCGCCGGTGATGGAGCGGGCGAGGTCGGAAGTGAGATAGAGGGCAAGGCCGGCGATCTCTTCCACCGTGACGAATTCCTTGGTGGGCTGGGCGGCCAGGAGCACATCCTTGATCACCTGCTCGCGGGTGAGATTCCGCGCCGCCATGGTGTCGGGGATTTGTTTCTCCACCAGCGGCGTCCAGACATAGCCGGGGCAGATGGCGTTGGCGGTGATGCCGAAAGTGGCGGTCTCCAGCGCCACGGTCTTGGTCAGGCCGGCGATGCCATGCTTGGCCGAGACATAGGCCGACTTGAACGGCGAGGCGACCAGGGCGTGCGCCGAGGCGGTATTGATGATGCGGCCCCATTTCCTCTTTTTCATGCCCGGTACAGCGGCGCGGATGGCGTGAAAGGCGGCGGAAAGATTGATGGCGATGATCTGGTCCCATTTCTCGATGGGGAAATCCTCGATGGGGGAGACGAACTGGATGCCGGCATTGTTGACCAGCACGTCCACGCTGCCGAGCTTGGCTTCCGCTTCCACCACCATCGCCGCGATCTCGGGGGGTTTGGACATGTCGGCCGGGGAATAAAGCGCCTTCACCCCGAAGTCTTTTTCGATGCCGCTGCGTTCCTTTTCGATTGCACCGGCATCGCCGAAGCCGTTGATCATCACATGAGCGCCGTCCTGGGCGAAGGTCCGGGCCAGGGCCAGGCCAATTCCCGAGGTCGAGCCGGTGACGAGTGCGACTTTGCCTTTCAGCATGAAATTCTCCTTCCCGGGCCGTGCCGGTACTGCATTTTTCAGGTGAGGGAACCATATACTGCAGGTGCGAGAAAAGTGTAAAAAATTAACGATACTTCCCTAAGGTTCAGTGCCCAAAAGGCCCAACTCAAAAGATCTGTCATGGACACCAAGACTTTCAATCCCGCTCCCGGCATCATCCGCCGTCCCGACCGCTGCGACCGCATTGCCCTGGTGCTGCAAGGCGGCGGCGCGCTCGGCGCCTACCAGGCCGGCGTCTATCAGGCGTTGCATGAAGCCGGGCTGGAGCCGGACTGGATTTCCGGCGTCTCCATCGGCGGCATCAATGCCGCCATCATCGCCGGCAACAAGCCGGACGACCGGCTGGAGGCGCTGAGCGAATTCTGGCGGCGCATCACCGACCGCAAACTCTGGCTGTGGGCACCCGACGGCGACATTTTCCGCCAATGGCGCAACGCCTACAGCGCCTTCACCACCATGATACTGGGCCAGCCGGGCTTCTTCTCGCCCCACAAGGTCAACCCCTGGCTCACCGCCCCCGGCGCCACCACCGCCACCAGCTATTATGACAGCGCGCCCTTGCGCGAGACCCTGGCCGAGATGGTGGATTTCGATCTGATCAACAGCAAGAAACACCGTTTCTCGGTCGGCGCGGTCAATGTGCAATCCGGCAATTTCATTTTCTTCGACAACAGCCACGACACCATCCTGCCCGAGCATGTGATGGCGTCCGGGGCGCTGCCGCCCGGCTTCCCCATGGTGAAGATCGGCACGGAATATTATTGGGACGGCGGCGTCGTCTCCAACACGCCGTTGCAGCATCTGTTGGCGCAGGATGACAGCTTGAACTCCCTGGTCTTCCAGGTGGACCTGTTCAGCGCCCGCGGGCCGTTGCCGCGCACGATTCAAGACGTGATGGGGCGGGAGAAGGACATTGTCTATTCCTCGCGCACCCGCCAGGTCACCGACATGTTCGCCCGGCTGCAGCGCTGGAAGACGCGCGCTTATGAGGCGCTGGTGAAAGTGCCGGAAGCGGAGTTGTCGGTGGAACAGCGGGCGATGCGTGACAAGCTGGCCGACCTGCCGCAGGCGACGATCCTGCAGATGATCTATCAGCGTCAGGTTTATGAGAGCAACGCGCGGGACTACGAATTCTCCGCCGATTCCATGCATGAGCATTGGCAGGCGGGCCTGGATGATACGCGCAAAACACTGTCCCGCAAGGACTGGATCGCCATCCCGCCCAAGGGTGTAGGCATCGTCACCCATGACGTGCACCGGGATTATGAGAAGTCTGCCTGACGTCCATTACGTCGCATCGCCTGCGTTTGTCGAAACCCGGGTGGCGACATAAGGTGCACCCGAAACGTCGGGGCAAGAACATGAGCGATCTTCCGGCAACCACCGTTCGGGTTGTTTCCGTGGAACCTTTTGGCGAAACGAAGGTCAGGATCATGGTGGAAATGATCGCTGACGTGCACCGGCTGGCGGAAGTCGGCAGCGAATTGCTGCGCACCGCGATCGATCAGGTGAAGGCGGCGGAAGCGGCGCGGAAGGCATGAGATTGCCGGCCTTCCTGTTGGCCCGGAATTCGCGAGGAGCAAATCGAGAGCCGTTTCAGTGCGCGCGCGGAGCGCGCTGGCGGGGGAGGTGCCCGTAGCAGCGCTTGCGATGCGAAGGGCGGAGGGGGCAATGAATTACCGACATAGCTTTCACGCCGGCAATTTCGCAGATGTGGTCAAGCACGTCGCCCTTGTGGCAATCCTGCTTTATTTGCGGAAAAAAGAATCGCCCTTCGCGGTGATCGATACCCACGCAGGCAGGGGGCTTTACGATCTTTCTTCCGACCAGGCGCAACGCACGGGGGAGGCCGAAAACGGCATTGAGAAAGTGCGCGGTCTCAAAGGTCCGGAAGCGCTTGAGCATTATCTCGCGCTGGTCGAGGAGTGCGGTGAAAACATTTATCCCGGCTCGCCCTTGCTCGCGGCCAAGCTGCTGCGCCCGCAAGACCGGCTGGTGGCGATTGAAAAGCATCCCGAAGATGCCGAGGCGCTGCGAAAAGTCCTGGCGCCGTTCCGCAAGGCCCGCGCCGAAGAAGGCGACGGCTATACCCGCCTCTTGGCACTTTTGCCTCCGCCGGAGCGGCGGGGTTTGGTCCTGATCGATCCGCCCTTTGAGGCGGCGGATGAATTCGAGCAGTTGGCCGCTGCCGTGTCGGGCGCGGTCCGGCGGTTTGCCACCGGCATTACCCTGATCTGGTATCCGATCAAGTCGGCGGCCGAAGCGCGCGCTTTTGCCGGCGAGGTAATGGCGGCGGGCCATGCCAAAGTCCTTTCCCTTGAGGCCGGCGTCGCGGCAGAGGCGGAGAGGCTCGGCAAGGCAGGTCTCCTGGTGCTCAACCCGCCTTACGGCTTTGACGCGCAGATAAGAGAAATTGTCAGTCTGATCGCGTCCCGCTGGAGAGGCGGGAATTTTGCTCTGAACTGGCTGCGGCCCGGAACTTGAGCCCGAACCTAAGCGGCCAAAATGCCGGGATAATTTGACACAGACGTCAACTTCCTCGCCCCGGTAATGTCTGCTAAGGTTTTCGGACAAACGGGGCTGAATCAGCACGTCCAGGATCCGCAAACTCGCGCTTTAGACGCGAGACGGATTCCCGCATAAGCCCTGCATATCTTGGCGTACATAAAGGGAGGCTTGTTGCATGTCTTATGTCCGGGGCGCGGCCGCCGCGTTTCTGCTTTTGTCTGGTAGCGCTGCCATGGCGGCGCCCGAGGCCTACATGGTCAATCTCGGGCCGGTCGCCCGCACCAACGCCACCCATTTCACTGCGGTTGGCCGCGGCACGGCGGATGTCACGATTGACGGCAACAAGCTCACCATCAAAGGCACTTTCGGAGGCCTCGCCTCTCCCGCCACCGACGCGCATATCTGCCAGGGTATCGGCATCGGCGTGCAGGGTTCCTGCGGGGCGGACCTCACGGTGGACAGGGCGACGTCGGGCAATATCTCCGGCGCCATGACGCTCAATTCCAAACAGCTGCAAGCCTTGAAGGCCGGCCAGCTCTATATCGTGCTCAACAGCGAGAAGGCGCCGGCACCGGCCGGCAATCTCTGGGGCTGGCTCCTGATCGCGCACGAGATTGTGGGCCAGGATGTGCCGCAGCAGGGCCACTGGTTCCTGCCGCAATATGACATGCCGGCCAGCGCCGAGCATGGCAGCACCCACGAACTCAAGCCCGCGCCCAACACCTAAAAACCGCCAACCGTCCGGTGATGGAGAGATCCATGATGTTCTCGAAGAAAAGCTTCGCAATCGCCGCTGTGGCGCTTGGTTCGACCGCCGGTTTGGCGTTGTTCGCCTCCGCCAGCTTCGGCCAAGGGGCGGCCGGTCCCTTCAATGCCGCCCAGCTCCAGGCTGGGCACGATGCCTATGTCGCCAACTGCATGGTCTGTCATGGCGACACCATGTCGGGCCTGGGCGAAGCGCCTGCCATCGCCGGTCGCGGATTTATGGTCACCTTCGGCAACAAGACGGCCAAGGATTTGTTCGACACCATCAAGGCGGAGATGCCGTTCGGCACGCCGGGCAGCCTTTCGGACCAGACCTACACCAACCTGGTCGCCTTCATCCTGCATGCCAATGGCTCGGCCACGGGCACCACCGCGCTTACGCCAACCACGGCAACCCGCATCAGTTCGGTCGCCAATGGCACGGTGGCGGCCG
>CAZEFQ010000094.1:0-13039 GCA_964511505.1 uncultured Rhizobium sp. | reverse complement strand
GCAGGCCGGACAGGCGCTGTTCCAGGGCGGCGAAACCGGGCGCCCCGCCTGCCCGCGCCAGCAGCTCTTTCAGGGCCGGGGTCGCCTCTTCCGCCTTCAAATTTTCATCCAACGCAATGCGCAAGGTTTGGCTCAGCGCCTGTTCCAGATCGGCGGCTTCATGCAGCATTTTGGCATCGGCCGGTTTCAGCAGCCCGGTATCGGCCAGCTGCTTCAGGACGGCGATGGTGTTGGTGTTCAAAATCTGCGGATGGCTATGGGCATGGAGCAACTGCATGGTTTGGGCGATGAATTCGATATCCATCATGCCGCCCGGCGCATATTTCAGGTCCCAGAGATTGCGCCCGGGATAGCTGGCCTCCACCTTGGCGCGCATATCGCGCACATCGGCGACGATCTTTGCCGTGCCGGACGGAGCGGTGAGGCGGCGGCGGATTTCAGCCTCGACCCGCTGGCGCAATTGTGCCGGGCCCGCCACGGTGCGCGCCCGGGTCAGCGCCATATGCTCCCAGGTCCAGCTTTCGCGGGCATGATAATCGGCGAAAGATTTGAGGCTGACTGCCGCCGGGCCTTTGTTGCCGGTGGGACGCAGCCGCATGTCCACGTCATATAAAGTGCCGGCCCCGGTGGGGGTGGTCAGGGCCGCGATCAGCCGCTGTCCCAGCCGCTGAAAATAAAGCGATGGCGGCAAGGGTTTGGCGCCATCGGAGGCTTCCACCCCTTCCGGCACGTCATAGACAAACACCAAATCCAGATCGGAGCTGGCGGTCATCTCCTTGCCGCCCAGTTTGCCCATGGCGATCACGGCAAAGCCCCCGCCAGGGACGCGGCCGGAGGCGCTTGCCAGTTCGTCTTCCACTTTGGGCAAAAGACCGGTGATGATGGTTTCGGCAATATCGGTCAGGGCAGGACCGGCCTGACCGGCGGTGGCGGTGCCTTCCACAATTTGCGCTCCGACCCGGAAAATCTGCTCCCGGGCAAAGCGGCGGGCAGCATCCAGCATATCTTCATAGCCGCCGGTAAGCCGGCGGGCGAACAGGGCGTCCAAGGTGGCGCGCGACGGCAGGCTTTCCAGAAAGTCGGCATCCAGCAGCGCATCCAGGGTGGAAGGATTGCGCGCCAGATGCAGCGACAGCCGCGGCGCCGAACCCAGAACCCGCGCCATGAGTCCCAAAAATTCCGGCCGGGCCAGAAACAGCGAAAATAGCTGCACCCCCGAAGGCAGGCCGGACAAGAAACGGTCGAATTGGGCGAAGGCAGCATCGGGATCGGGGGTGGCCGACAGCGCCGCCAGGATGGCCGGCATCAGTTTGGTGAGAAGCTCGCGCGCCCGGGCCGAACGCATGGCGCGGATGCGGCCATGATGCCAGCCGCGAATGGCGCCTGAAACATGCGCCACATCCCGGAAGCCCATGGCGGTGAGAGTCTTGAGGGTTTCGGGATCTTCCTCCACGCCGGTGAAGACCAGATTGCCGCCCTCGCCCGTCAGTTCCGGCTCGCGCTCGAACAGGCGGGCATAATGGCCCTGCACGGTTTCGGCGATCTGCGTGAAAGCGGCGCGGAACAGGCCGGCATCTTCATAACCCATGAAGCAGGCGATATGGGCCAGGCCTTCCTCACTGGCCGGAATGGTATGGGTCTGCTGGTCTTCGATCATCTGCAGGCGATGTTCCAGCGTGCGCAGATAGATGTAACAGCGGCGCATATCGGACTCGGCGGCTTTTGTGATCGTGCCCTCCAGCGCCAGCGCCGCCAGCGCATCCAGCGTCGCGGGGGCGCGCAGGCGCGGATTGCGGCCGCCCAGGATCAGCTGCTGGGTCTGGGCGAAGAACTCGATCTCCCTTATGCCGCCCCGGCCCAATTTGATGTTATGGCCCTTGACCGCGATTTCGCCATGGCCGGCATGGGCGTGTATCTGCCGCTTGATGGAATGGATGTCCTCGATGGCGGCGAAATCCAGGTTGCGCCGCCAGACAAAGGGGGCGACGGCGCGGAGAAAAGCGGCGCCCGCTCCGGCATCGCCGGCGCACACGCGCGCCTTGATCATGGCGGCGCGTTCCCAGTTCTGTCCCAGGCTCTCGTAATAATCGAGCGCGGCGGCGGTGGAGATCGCCACCTGGGTGGCGCCGGCATCGGGCCTCAGCCGCAAATCGACGCGGAAGACATAGCCGCCGGCGGTGGTTTCGGCGATCAGCTTGACCAGGCCCTGCACCAACTCCACCGCCGCGGCGCGCGCTTCGCCCAATTTGCGGAAAGGGAATTTCTCGGCGTCGTAGAACACCACCAGGTCGATATCGCTGGAATAGTTGAGCTCATGGGCGCCGTATTTGCCCATTGCCAGGATCACCAGGCCGGTGGTTGCTTCCAGGAGGGCGCCGTCCTTTTCCGCAGAGCCTTCGCGCGCCGCCATGCGCGTCAAAAGAAAGCGCAACGCGCCTTTGACGGCGGCATCGGCGAACCCGGTCAAGGCGCCGGTGACGTCGTTCAGGCTCCAACCATCGAGATCGGAGAGCGCGATGGCGAGCGCGGCGCGGCGCTTGGCGCGGCGAAGCGCGGCCATGGCTTCGCCTTCATCGGGAAAAGCCGACAAGGCCGCATGCCGCGCTTCGGCCAGGAGTGCCTCAGCTCCGCGCGCGAAATAATCTGCCAGCGCGTCCGTCTCCTTCAGCGCCAGGCGCGCCAGGAAAGGGCTGTTGCCGAAAGCCGCCGACAATAGCGCGCGCGCCTTGCCGTCCGCAGGCTCGAAGCCTTTTTCCGCCAGCGCCTCAAAAGTACGCGCAGCGCGGGCTTCGTCGAAGGGAAGTGGGGCGGACATGCGCCTTTAGAGCGGTTCCAGGAAAACTGTGCAGCGGTTTTCGGTCCGGAACCGCGACACATGAAACACCTAGAGCATTTTTACGGTTCAATGAAGCACGAAAATGCCCTGGAGCGCGGGACCGCCACATTCCATATTTCATTCGGCGGCGGCACGGGACGGGATTTGACCCGCGTCCGCAGGAGGCGCCAACCGGGTCGCCGGACGCGGGAAGCGCAAGATTGCGCGCAGTCCCGGCGCGTTATCCTCCAGGATCAGCTCGGCATTGTGGAAATGGGCCACGGCCTGGACCAGCGCCAGGCCAAGCCCGGTGCCGGGGGAATTGCGGCTGGCCTCCAGGCGCACAAAACGCTCCACCACCCGGGGCCGCTCTTCCGCCGGAATGCCGGGCCCGCTGTCGGCGACCGAGACCTCCACACCCTGGAAGCTCGACGCCGGGCGCACGGTGACATGGCCGCCGGCGGGCGTGTATTTGATGGCATTGTCCACCAGATTTGCCAGCGCCTGCGAGATCAGGCCGCGATTGCCTTCGATCACCATGTCGCCGGCGCCGACCGGGCGGATCAGGGTGAGGCGGATATTCTTCTCCTCGGCCAGCGGTTCGTACAATTCGCAGACATCGGCGGCGAGCGAGGCGAGATCCAAGGGAGACATGGCGCCGCGCGAGGTGCCGGCATCGGTCTCGGCAATCAGGAGCAGGGCGTTGAACGTGCCGATCAGCTGGTCGGCATCGCCGATGGCGCGCTCGATCTCGGAGGTATCGGAATCCGCCGATTGCAGCCGGGCCTGGTATTTCTCCAGCCGCTGCCGCAGTCGGTTGAGCGGCGTGCGCAGGTCGTGGGCCACGGAATCGGTGACTTCCCGCATGCCTTTCATCAGCCGCTCGATGCGGTCCAGCATGCGATTGAGATTTTCCGCCAGCACGTCGAACTCGTCATGCGCGCCGGAGACGGGCACGCGGCGGGTGAGGTCGCCGGCCACGATCTCGCCGGAGGTGCGGTTGATCGAGTCCAGACGGCGCAGCATGTTGCGGCTCATCAAGGCGCCGCCCAGGAGCCCGAAGCCCAGGATCAGGGCCACGGTCCAGGGCAGCGTGGTGGTGAACATGCGCTGGATCACGTCGCGGTCGTGCACATCCACCGCCACCAGCAGATAGAATTGGCCGTTCTCCACCGAAAAGACGCGGCCGCGGGCGCGGTTGGTTTCCAGCACCCCATTCACCGGCCGTTGATAGTCGAACTCGACGAAATTGCCCTGGGTGTTGGTGACGGAAGGCCAGGAATCGATGGTGCCCTGCAAATAGCGGTGCTGGGAATCGGCCAGGATGTAGATCGCCTGGCCGGCATGGAGCGAGCGGTTCATCACGCTGTCATAAAGGCCGCGCACGCCCAGCCGCTCATACTGCTCGTTGAGGCCGGTGATTTCGGCGTCGACGATCTGGTCGCTCTGGTCGTCAAGCGCCCGGCGCGTGTTCCAATAGGTGAAGAAGAACAGCGCGCCGACGGAAAAAGCGAAGAGCAGCGCATAGACCAGGACGATACGGAAAGCCTGGGTGCGAAGCAGGCCGAAGCTTGACCGCGCCGCTGCCTGGCTGTTCATCGCCGGCCGGTCATCGCGCGCGGATCATATAGCCCGCGCCGCGGATGGTGTGGAGCAAGGGCGTGTCGAAGCCCTTGTCGATCTTGGCGCGCAGGCGGGAAATATGAACGTCGATCACATTGGTCTGGGGATCGAAATGGTATTCCCACACGCTCTCCAAAAGCATGGTGCGGGTGACCACCTGGCCGGCATGGCGCATCAGATATTCAAGCAGCCGGAATTCGCGCGGCTGCAGGTCGATCACCTGGTCGCCGCGCTTGGCGGCGCGGGTCAAAAGATCGAGATCGAGATCGCCCACCTGCAACCTGGTCTTCACCGTCACCGGCGAACGGCGGCGCATCAAGGCATCCACTCGCGCCAGCAATTCCACAAAGGCATAGGGTTTGGTGAGATAATCGTCGCCGCCGGCCTTGAGGCCTTTCACCCGGTCGTCCACCTCCGACAGCGCCGAAAGGAAAAGCACCGGCGTGGTGTTGCCATGCTCCCTCATCTCGGCGACCACACCCAGGCCGTCCATCTTGGGCAGCATGCGGTCGATGATCGCCACGTCGTACGGCCGGGACAGCGCCAGCGAAAGCCCGAGATCGCCGTCGGCGGCATCATCCACCACATGGCCCGACTCTTTCAGCCCCTGAACCAGGTAGCGCTGGGCTTCCAGATCATCCTCGACGACAAGAATGCGCATTCAGGGCTTCCTCCTGGCTCACTATGAAGTCCGCGCCGGCTCGCCGGCGCGGACGAAAATCACGTCTGTCCAATATCGACCGCGACAAAGCGCGACTGGCCCTGGCTGGCGACCAGGAGCAGCACGCTCTTGCGGCCGCCTTTCTGTGCTTCGGAAATGCCGGCCTGGACGTCGGCGGGTGTCTTGACGGATTTGTTGCCCACCTTCATCACCACATCGCCGGGCTGAAGCCCCTTGTCGGCGGCGTCGCTGGAGGGATCGACCTTGGTGATCACCACGCCGCTGATCGACTCGGCGAGATTGTAAGTCCGCCGCGCGTCGGGCGTCACCGCGGCGAGCCCCAGGCCCATCGCGCTGCCCGTGGCGGGCATCGCGCTGGGCGTCGCCGGCTCGTTGGTGGCGACCTTTTCGTCCGGCCGGTTGCCGATCTGCACCTTGATGGTCTTGGTTTCGCCCTGGCGCGTGATGGTAAAGTCGGCGCTGGAGCCCGCCACCGCACCGCCCACGCGGCGCACCAGGTCGCGGGAATCCTCGACCGCCTTGCCGTCGATCGCGGTCACGACATCGCCCTGCTCAAAGCCGGCTCTCGCCGCCGGTCCGCCGGGCACCACACTGGCAACCAGCGCGCCTTTCTCCTCCTTGACGCCCAATGCACTGGCGATTTCCGGCGTCATCGCCTGGATCTCGGCGCCGAGATAGCCGCGCGAAACCTTGCCGTGCGCCTGGAGCTGCGCCACCACGTCATGGATGGTGGAGGCCGGGATGGCAAAGCCAATGCCGACACTGCCGCCGGAAGGCGAGAAGATCATCGAGTTCATGCCTATCACCTGGCCGCGCAGGTCGAAGGTGGGGCCGCCCGAATTGCCGCGATTGATCGGCGCGTCGATCTGGATGAAGTCACTGTACTGGCTGGCGCCGATGTCCCGGCCGATGGACGAGACGATGCCGGCGGTGACCGAATTGGAAAGGCCGAACGGATTGCCGACCGCCACCACCCAGTCGCCCACCCGCAGCTGCCGGTCGTCGCCGAACTCCACGGTGGGAAGCGGCTTATCGGCCTTGATGCGCAGGAGCGCTATGTCGGTGGCCGGATCGGTGCCGATCAGGGTGGCGGTGAAGCTGCGCTTGTCGGGAAGCTTGACCGTGATCTTCCGGCTGGCGTCGATCACATGGTTGTTGGTGACGACCAGGCCGTCCTTGGAGATGATGAAGCCGGACCCGGCGCTGATCTCCTTATGCGGAGTCTGAGGCTGCCCCTTGTTGAACTGGTTGAAGAAGTCGCGGAAGGGCGGGGGCAGATTGTCGGGCGAGTTTTCATTGTCCTCGTCATTGCCGGTGCTCATCGTCTCGGAAGTGATGGTCACCACCGCCGGACTGACGCGCTCCACCAGGTCGGCGAAGCTGAAGGGCGAGGAGTTCTCCAGCATCCGCGGCGGCGGCCGCGTGTCATTGGCGGCGATCTGGACGGGATCATGGGTCGCCGTCTTGGTCTGATGAACCGGAGGCAGGAGCGCGAAGGCGCCCAGGCCGACCACCACGATGGCGGCGGCCGAGCTCATCGCCAGCAGACGGCTGCGGCGGCCACGGAAATTGGTAATGCGATTGTCAGTCATTTTGCGCTCCTTTGCCCGTCCATCGACAGGCCCAGTTGTAGGGGAAGATAGGCCTGCCAGCTTGCTGGTTCCTAACCGAAACATTACAAAAATGAAATTCTACAGCAGATCCCGCGGGATATCCGCCTTCCGGGCCTTACCGATCACGAAGATGGCCACCCCCGCAGCTGCGATCAAGACCAGAAAAGGCGCGGTCCAGAGAAATACCGTATCTGCCTGAAGAGGAGGTTTCATCAGGATGAAGTTTCCATAGCGCGCGGTCAGGTAGTCTTCGATCTCCTTGTCGGAGCGGCCTTCCGCCATCTGCTGGCGCACCAGATGGCGCAACTCCCCGGCCAAGGGCGCGCGGGATTCATCAATGCTTTCGCCCTGGCAGACCAGGCAGCGCAGCTGGCGCTGGAGATTGCGCGCCCGCGCTTCCATCGCGGGGTCGGAAAATGTGTCCTCGACCGCAGCGGCGCGCTGATCGGCAGCTTGGGCCTGGACGGGCTCAAAAGAGCAAAGAAAGGGCGCCGCCAGCAGCAGCAGAAAAAACAGGAAGTTCTTCATTCCGCGGGCTGCGCCGCGGCCGCCGGCACAGCCGCGCGCAGCCTGAGGCGGCCCCACAGGCTCAAGACACCGCCCAGCGCCATCACCAATCCGCCCAGCCAGATGAAAGGCGCCAGCGGACTGACATAGGCGCGCACCGTCCAGCGGCCATTGCCGCGGTCGTCGCCCAGCGCCAAATAAAGGTCTTCAAAACCGTTGGTGCGGATGGCGGTGTCCGCCATGTCCTGGCCTTCGGCCGGATAAATGCGCTGCTCGGGCGTCAGCATGGTTTTGACCTGCGGGCCATCCATCAAGGCGATATGCGCGCGGGCAGCACGGTAATTGGGCCCCTGTTCCTGGGTCACACCATCGAAACGCAATGTGTAAGGACCGACGGTCATGGTCTCACCCGGTCCCATCACGGTCAGCGCCTCGCTGCGCCAGAGCGTGGTGCCGGCGACTCCCATCAGGGTGACGCCCAGTCCGGCATGGGCGAGAGCGGCGGCAAAAGCACTGGCACGCGCGCCTTTGCGCTTCAAAAGGTCAATGGCGCTGGCGCCGATCAGCCAGCCCGCCACCGCGAAGGCCCCGGCGCCGGTGAGAAACCGCGGCGAGGCTACCATCAGCACGGTGATCGCCGCGACGGCGGCCACACCCAGGGCCGGCGCCAGAGTGCGCAACGCTGTTTTAAGATCGCCCCGCCGCCAGGAAAGACGCGGTCCAAGCGGCACCAGCAGAAGCAGCGCGAAAAAGATCGGCGCGAAGGTGGCGGCGTAATAGGGCGGGCCGACGGAAATCTTGTCGCTGCCGAAGGCATCCAATGCCAGGGGATAAAGGGTGCCGACAAAGACGGACGCGCAGCACGCCACCAGGAAGACATTGTTGAGCAGGAGCATGGTTTCCCGGCTTACCGGATCAAACGCGGCTCCGCTTTTCAAGCCGGGCGCGCGCCAGGCGAACAGCCCCAGGGCGCCGCAGACGGCGCAGAAGATCAACACCATGATGAAAAAGCCGCGGGTGGGATCGGTGGCGAAAGCATGCACCGAGGACAGGACACCCGAACGCACCAGGAAAGTGCCGATCAGGCTCATGGAAAAACCGCCGATGGCGAGCAGCAAGCTCCAGGTACGGAAGGCGCCGCTCTTCTCCGTCGCCAGCGCCGAATGAAGCAGGGCTGTGGCGACCAGCCAGGGCATCAGCGAGGCATTCTCCACCGGGTCCCAGAACCAGAAGCCGCCCCAGCCCAACTCGTAATAGGCCCACCAGCTCCCCAGGGCGATTCCGCATGTCAGGGCGATCCAGGCAATCAGCATGAAGGGCCTCGCCGCCCGCGCCCACAGATCGTTCTGGGCCTCCTCCCCCACAATCAGCGCCGCCGCCGCATAGGAGAAAGACGCGGAAAGTCCGACATAGCCCGCATAAAGCATGGGCGGATGCATGGCGAGGCCGGGATCCTGCAGCAAGGGATTGAGGCCCGCACCTTCGAACGGCGCAGGGTCCAGCCTGAGAAAGGGATTGGAGGTGAACAAAATGAAGAGCAGGAAAGCGGCGGCCAAAAGCCCCTGCACGCCAAGCGCAGCGCTGGTCAGTCTTTCACCGCCGCGTCCCAGCGCCGAAACCAGCCCGGCATAGAGCGAGAGCACCAGCACCCAGAGAAGCATCGAGCCTTCATGGTTTCCCCATACACCGCTGATTTTGTAGACCAACGGTTTGAGGGTGTGGGAATTGTTGGCGACGGCGGCAATGGAGAAATCCGACACCACGAAAGCATAAGTGAGGGTGCCGAAAGCCAGCGCCACGAACACCAGAAGTCCCATGCTGGCGCCATGAACGATTCCACGCGCCGCCGGACTGACCGGCTGGCTGCCGGCGCCCAGCAAGCCGCTGAACGCCATCACCAGGGACAGCGCCAGCGCGAAGCAAAGCGCCAGCTGACCCAATTCGCCGGTCACCGCGCCATCCTCATCATGTGCCGCCTTCCTGCCAGCGGCCGCTGCGCTTCAAGGCATCGACCACTTCCGGCGGCATGTATTTCTCATCATGCTTGGCCAGCACCTCGGTGGCCACGAAAGTCCCGTTCGTGTTCATCGCGCCCAACGCCACCACGCCCTGGCCCTCCCGGAACAGGGCGGGCAGCACGCCATTATATTCGACCGGCACGGTTCCTTTGCCGTCGGTGACCGCAAAGGTGACATCTGCGCCGGCGCCATGATGGAGGCTTTTTTGCTCCACCAGGCCGCCAAGCCGGAAAGCGATTCCCGGCGCCACCTTGTTGGCCGTGATATCGCTGGGACTGCGGAAATACTGGGTGTTCTGTCCCAGTTCGTAAATGATGCCCGCCGCCAGCGCGCCGCCCGCCGCGACCAGCGCGGCGGCGAAGGCCAGGCGGCGGCGTTTCTTGGGCGTCATAGGGGGCTAAACTCAATAATCGCATGGCCGCGACGCTGGGAGTTTTGGTTCCTGGCCAGGAGCGAGGAGCGATGTGGGCTTGAACAGCCCATGAGCGACGAGCGGTCCGTAGCAACCGCGTACGGACGCCAGGGACCAAAAGACCCGCGTCCCTTCGGGTTGCGGGAAAAATGGCCGACTGGTTCGTCAAAAGGCTCGGCCGTATTGCCGATACGCCCTTCGCCTTTTTCCTGCCATTCAACCATTTTTCCTCGCAACGCGGCTCATGAGATTATTGAGTTTAGACCCCTAGTGATGCCCGCCATGGTGCAGGATTTCGTCGGCCAGCCCAGTATCATAGGAAAGGCCTTCCGGCGTAAGCGCGATGCTGTGCGGCCATTCGGCCCGGATCATGCCTTTGCGGGAAAGCGCGTTCCACACCATCTGGTTTTCCAGGCCGGTGGCGTCGCGGCTGAGAACTGTCGCCTCACCCAAATGGAAATGATCGCCATGGGCATGGGGGAACTGGGTGATGGCGACATGGCCATCCGGTTCCGCCCTGCTCGCCTGGGGAATCTTGGCGATGGCCTGCAGCAAAGTGAGAGTGCGCAGCTGGAGGGGATTGAGACGGGCGGGGTTGGCTTTGGACGGCATCAGGAACCTGAAAAGAAAACGGCCGGACCATACAGCCCGGCCGTTCCAAATTAAAGCTGAGCCGCGCCTATCTGTGGAATCCGCGATGGAATCCCCCATGAAATCCGCCATGCCAACCGCCGCCAAAGCCAAAGCCAAATGTCACGCGGGGCCCATAATAGGGCGGGTAGTAATAGGGATAAGGATAGGGATACGGCGCGTAATAGACCGGAGGCGGCGGCGGGCCGTAAGCATAACGTCCAGACTCATAACCATTTGACGGCGGCCCGCGGTCATCATCCGCTTCGCTCATGCAGGCATAATAGGCGTCGCCATATGCCCGCTCGACATCGGCGGCAGCATGCTTGGCATTCTCGGAACCGATGGCAGTGCCCGCAATCAGGCCGGCGCCGGCGCCGATCAGCGCGCCCGGCCCCGCGGCATGACTGGCGCCGCCGATAATGGCGCCCAGCGCCGCCCCGGCAACCGTACCGCCCACGGAACCGGAGGTCTGTTCATGGCTGGCGGCTTCGCCCGGCGTGACATAGCCGGTGCGCGCGGCAGCATCGCGGCGGCAGAAAAGATCCCGCGAGCGGTCCTGAGCCTGATCCTGCCCCCGATTCTGCGCCTCGGAATTGGCCGGCGGACGATTGGCGGTGGGCGGCGGGGGCAGATCGCGGTCGTCGCCCACATCGCTGCCGGTGCCACGGTCCGTGTCGCTGCCGGACAATTGCGCCGGCGGGCCATCGGCGGCATCGGGTGAGGGAGCGGCTTGTGCAAACGCGGCGCCGCTCATCAGCGCCAGCGTGGCAACCGTCAAAATAGGTGTACGGAACATCTTGGATCGCCTCTTGGATGGAGCCCCTTGCAGATGGCCCCATAATGCTGGGCGTCAAGCGCTTACGGCAAGAATGAAAATTTTAAAAGTTTCGCGTGCCGCGGACTCTTGTTCAGCCTCCATTCATCTGGAAGCGGGGACGATGCCGCTTCACGCCGCAAATAAAATAAAAAGGGAACTTTATGCTGCCGCGGCCTGTGCCGCCTTACCCCGCCTGAGAAGCAGTTCGGCCTCTTTCTCGCTGAACAGAAGGCCGGCAAGTTCGACACAGAATTGGAAATAACCTTCGACCAGCGCGCGCCTGGCGGCGTCGCTGCTTTTCAGCTCTTTCACCACATCCTCGATATAGCGGCGCAGATAGGCGCCGATATCCTCATGGGCTTTCTTCTGCTTGGCGGCAAAAGAACCGGCGGCGGCGAAGTTCCGGCTGCCGGTCACCAGCTTGGCATAGCGCAGCGCCAGATTTCTTTTGTCGTCATCCAGCGGCCGGCTGAAATCGGCCGTGGCGCCGGTGCCTCGCTGCAGCGGCAGGGCGGCGGAGACTTCCCGGAGCGCCCGCTCCATGAACGCATCCATCACATCGCCGGTCTGGGCGCGGTCCTTGAGCAGGCGCTGGCCCCATTCGCCGTCGCGCTTGATCTCGATCTCCTTCACGATCGCGCTGGACATCTCCGTGAAGTGCGCCACCTGGCTCAACAGGGTTTCCGGCTGGAACTGCGGATGGCGGGTGGCGAGAATGGCGTCGCGCAGGTTCTCCATGCGGGCGAAGATGATTTCACCCACCAGCCCCATATCGGTCTTGGCAATCATGGTGTCGCGGCTCTGGCGGCAGATATGCATGGGAAGCCGCAGCGCCTCCCACGGTTTTGCCAGCCGGTTCATCGTCACCACCGCCACATAGGCCGAGGCTTCGGGCAGCCGCGACATCAGCTGGTCATAGATGGCGCGCAGCTCCCAAATCATGTCTTCCGTGAAATTCGTCACCGGCTTCGGGAGCAGCGCCTGGACGCGCACCATTTCGGGACCGGCTCTCAGCAGAAGCGCCATCTCTTCCGCGTCGGAAAGGACGAGGGCATCGCCCAGTGCGGCGCGCGCGGCGGGCTTGCCCGCCGCGGCCTGCATGGCCGGTCCCGTGAGATCCCAGAAAGCCGACGCGCGGGCGCCGGCCTCGTGATATTTACGGGCGACGAGCAAGGCCTTGGCGTCGGCGATGAAGCTTTGCGTCGCATCCGGCAGAAGGTCGCGGCCCAGCCAAAGCCAGACCGGAAGCAGGCTGGTGCGCGCAATGCTGCCCTTCTGCTTCGCCTTGCGCGGCAGGGAATTGAGCAGATCCTCGAAAGGCTGGCAGAACAGGCGCAGGGGCGTGGGCGTGCGGCCGGCATGGTTGTCACGCAACGCGGGACGCAGGCCTTCCAGAATCTGGTCATGCGGCAAGGCATGGCCGTCGAGCAGGCGGTCGGCCTCGACTGCGCTTGCCAGCCTGGCGGCCGCATCGCCGGAAAGGGTGCCCAAGAAGTTTTTGAGCAATCCGGCCTTTTCTTCGAAATTCATGCGCGCTCCAAAACGGCTCCTAACCGCTTCTTGCGTCTACATTATCCCGGCATCGTTAATGGGGTGTTTAGTTGCCCTGGAGCGCGGGCAGTGTAAGGCGCGCTTTCAACCCGCCCAGCTCCGAGTCTTCGAGCGTCAAAAAACCCGCATAGAGCTTGGAAATATCGCGGACGATGGCCAAACCGAGCCCCGAGCCCGGTACGCTTTCGTCCAATCTTTCCCCGCGCTCCCCTACCCTGGCGCGGTCTTCAGGAGAAAGGCCGGGGCCATCATCGTCGACGCTCAGGACCATCCGGGCGCCTTCGCTCCAGGCGCGGACACGGACACGGCGGCGGGCCCATTTCGCGGCATTGTCCATCAGGTTGCCCGCCATCTCTTCCAGGTCCTGA
>CAZEFQ010000093.1:0-15026 GCA_964511505.1 uncultured Rhizobium sp. | reverse complement strand
GGGGCGCGAGAACCATCATCATCTGCTTGCCTTCCATCTTGGGATACTGCTCCAGCTTGGCGAAGACTTCGGTGTCCTTCTGGACCCGGTTGAGCAGGTCCATGCCCAGATGCTGGTGCGCCATTTCCCGGCCGCGGAAGCGCAAGGTGACTTTCACCTTGTCGCCTTCGTCGAAGAAGCGCTTCATTGCCCGCATCTTCACGTCATAATCGTGATCGTCGATGGTCGGGCGCATCTTGATCTCCTTGATCTCGATGACCTTCTGCTTCTTGCGCGCCTCGGCCGCCTTTTTCTGCTGTTCGTATTTGTATTTGCCATAGTCCATCAATTTGCAGACCGGCGGCTTGTTGTCGGGCGACACTTCGACCACGTCGAAGCCTTTTTCCTCACCCAAAGCGAGGGCCTCATCCAGGCCGATCTCGCCATATTTGTGGCCGTCGTCACCGATCAGGAAAACCGTCCTGGCGGTGATCTCGTCATTGATGCGGGGACCGTCCTTGGCCGGGGATTTTTCGGTCTGCGGAAAACGTCTGGCGACTATGACTTCTCTCCTTTTGTTAAGCCCACGCGTAAACACGTCCGCCGGTCCGTCGGGATCCAGGCGAAACGGGTTCGATCATGGATGCAAACGGGGGCCTTTCGTGTGACGCGCCGGGCTTTGGCGCTGACCGGCCACATGGCCAGAGTCGCTTATTAAGATAGGCAATATTTCCGGGCTGTTAAAGGGCTATTCGGCCACATCCCGGCGGGATTCGGCCTCTGTCTTGATCCGGGAAATGAAACTTTCCAAGGGCATAGGGCCCAAATCCTTGCCCGAGCGCAGGCGGACCGCGACCTTGCCTTCCGCGGCCTCCCGCTCGCCAACCACCAGCATGTACGGGATTTTCTGGAGCTGGGCGTCGCGGATCTTCCTCTGCATCCGCTCATTGGATTGGTCGATATCCACCCGGAGGCCGGCGGTGCCGTTGACCACGGGGGTGGAAAAGAGCGTGTCCAGCACCTTCTGGGCATAGTCCGCCGCTTTTTCCGAGATCGGGATCACGCGGGCCTGGACCGGCGCCAGCCAGACCGGGAAAGCGCCGGCAAAATGCTCGATCAGGAAGGCGGTGAAGCGCTCATGGGTGCCGAGCGGCGCGCGATGGATCACATAGACCGGGTGGTCGGCGCCGTCCTCGCCGATATAGCTGAGATCGAAGGTCTGGGTGGCGAGGAAATCGAGCTGGTTGGTGGAGATGGTGTATTCGGTGCCGATCGCCGACTTGATCATGAAATCGATCTTGGGCCCGTAGAAGGCGGCTTCGCCCTTGGCCTCGACATAGTGATAACCGCTTTCCTTCATCGCCTCGCGGATGATGTCCAAGGCCTTCAGCCATTTTTCCGGCTCGTCGACATATTTGTCGAGCTTCGACAAATCCGGCAGCGACAGCCGCATGTAATACTCCTTGATGTTCATCAGGTCGTAGTAGCGGGCGTGCAGCTTCATCACCCGGATGAACTCGTCCTTGGCCTGGTCGTAGCGGCAATAGATATGCGCGTCATTCATGCAGAAGCCGCGCACCCGCATCAGGCCGGTGAGGCCGCCTGAAGCCTCATAGCGGTAATCCTGGCCATACTCCGCAAGACGGATGGGCAGTTCGCGATAGGAATGCCGTGTCGCGCCATAGATCAGGTGATGGTGCGGGCAATTCATCGGCCGCAAGTAATAATTCTCGCCGTCGATATCGAGCGGCGAATACATGGTGTCGGCGTAATAGGGCAGGTGGCGGGAGCGGTAATAAAGCGCCTCCTTGGTGATATGCGGCGTCGCCACCCGCTTGTAGCCGTCCTTGCGCTCCTCGTTGAGGGCAAGGAATTCCAGCTCCTGGCGGATCACCATGCCGTTGGGCATCCAGAGCGGCAGGCCCGCGCCCACATCGGGCGAGAAAGTGAAAAGTTCAAGCTCGCGCCCGAGCTTGCGATGGTCGCGCTTCTCCGCCTCCGCCAGCCTTTCCAGATAGGCGTCGAGTTCCTTCCGGTCACGCCAGGCGGTGCCATAGATGCGCTGCAGCTGGGCGTTCCTGGCGTCGCCGCGCCAATAGGCGCCGGCGATCTTGGTGAGCTTGAAAGCGTCGCCGATCTCCGCGGTGGAGCGGAAATGCGGGCCGCGGCAGAGATCGTGCCAATCACCATGCCAATAGATCGAGACGTCCTCGTTGGCGGGGATGCCGGCGATCAGCTCGGCCTTATATTGTTCGCCCATGTCCTTGAAGTGCTGCACCGCCTTGTCGCGCGGCCAAACTTCGCGGCGGGTCTTGCGCCCTTCTTTCACGATCTCATGCATGCGGGCTTCGATCTTGGGCAGGTCTTCAGGCGTGAAGGGCTCGTCGCGGGCAAAGTCGTAATAGAAGCCGTCCTCGATGGCCGGACCGATGGTGACCTGGGTGCCGGGATAGAGCTCCTGAACCGCCTGGGCGAGGAGATGGGCGGCATCGTGCCGGATCAGCTCCAGAGCCTTTTCGTCTTTTTTGGTGATGATGCGAAGCTGGGCATCTTCCTCGATGGGGCGGAAGAGGTCCCATTCCTTGCCGTTCACTTCCGCGATCAAGGCGGCCTTGGCCAGGCCGGGCCCGATCGAGGCGGCAATTTCCTGGCCGGTAACGCCCTTGGGGAACGTCAGGGTCTTGCCGTCCGGCAAGGTGATATTGACGTTGGCTTGCGGCGCGGCGGACAAGGGATTCTCCATGTAGTGAAATGGGGGATGTGGGCGACTTCCTTAGCGGTTCAAGGCCTTATTCTGCAACTGCGCTCTCCGGCATTTCAAAGGGGCTATGCGCTTTTGGCCCGCCGTTCGGGAAAAAGCCCTCTTGAGCCGCGTTGCCTGAAAGCGGAAAATGACCGCGGATGGGCAGCTCTTTGGAGAATGACCATGAAAAGGATGTCGATAGCGTTGCTGACCGGCCTCGTTGTGGCGGGCGCGATGGCGGGCCCGGCGATGGCTGCCAGCGTTTGCCTGAATACAAGGGACATCAAAAGCAGTGATCCCGCACCGGACGGCGCCAGCATCACCTTCAAGATGAATGACGGCAAAGTCTGGCGCAACGACCTCAAGGGCCGCTGCCCCGATCTCAAGTTCAACGGCTTTGCCTGGACCTTGCATGAGGACCAGGTGTGCGAGAACCAGAACAGCTTCCGGGTGCTGCGCTCCGGCCAGGTCTGCGTCCTGGGCAAGTTCACCCAGGTGACCACGCCCGCACCGCCTGGGTGAGAGGCAGGCATCTTCCTCATCCTTCGACAAGTTCGGGATGAAGATTGATGGAATTCAGTGTCCTCCGCCCGAAGCTTTCCGCGATGCTTCGAAGAGGAACCAGTTCCTTTTCTCCGCCTGGTCGATGAAATTCTCCAGGATGGAGGCGGTGGCGACGTCGTCATGGCTGTCCGCCACTTCATGCGCCGCGCGCATGCGCCGGATCACCGCCTTGTTGTCCTCCATCAGTTCCCTGAGCATCTCGCCGGGCGAGACAAAATCCTTGTCATTGTCCTTGATGGTCTGGAGCCGGCCGATTTCGCCGATGGAATGAAGTGTCCGGGCGCCCAGCTTCCTCACCCGCTCCGCCAGATCGTCGATCGAAGCGAAGATCTCGCTCGCCTGGTCGTCAAACAGCAAATGATAATCGCGGAAATGCGGGCCTGAGACATGCCAGTGGAAATTCTTGGTCTTCAAATAAAGCGCGTAACTGTCCGCCACCAGGCCGTTGAGCGCCTCGGCAATTTCCGGCACCGCATTGCCGGAAAGATCGGTGGGAGTTTCCAGCCTATTGCCGGATTTTTTGCCGGATTTTTTCGCCATGAAATCACCTTGGGTTGAGAAGATTAGAATACTTATAAGTTACGCCGCTTTCGGCGGGAGAACCAGCCGGAATCAATGAAAGCATCCGACATGGCGGCCCTGCGTTTCCTTGCTGGAGAGGCATTGGCACTTTGGAGACACTTATGTTGAAGAAACTTGCCCTGCCGGCCCTTTTCATCGCCGCAGCCTTGGCCGGCTGTGGCGGGCCGGGCCGCGGCCGGGTCGATGTCGCGGTAGCCGGCCCGGACTATTATGACGGCTATTATGACGGCTATTACGGCCCCTTTGTCGACGGCTATTGGGGCGTGGATGGCGGGTTCTGGTACATGGATCGCGGGCGGGGCTGGCACCGCGACGGCGGCGATCATTTCCGCCACAACAGCTTCGCCGGGTTCAATCATGTTCACGGCAGCGGGATGCATCGCGATCATTGACCGCCGCGCGGAGGAAGGCGGCCCAAAGCCGCCTTTCCCGGCCGCGCTGCTCAATTCAAACGGAATATTCCGTCCACGGACTTCCATTCCGAGGGTCGCACCAAATGGTTATGGGCGATGCGGACGGAATAGAGCGCTCCTTCCAGTTCGCGCTGCCAGAAAGCGAGAAATTTCTTCAACACTGGAAAACCCGGTGCCACGTCATATTCCTGCCAGAGGAAAAGCTGCAGCAGGTCTGGATGATCCGGCATTCGGTAATGAATCTCTGCCGTGGTGAGACCATAGCCGGCCAGCCGCACCAGGAATTCCTTTCTGCTCATGCTCCCAAGTCTCTGCCCGATTTCCAAAGAAAGGCTGAAACCGGCTTTGGGTTCCGTGTGAGGCAATGGCCGTCAGCAGCCGCGAAAAGCTGCTGCCAAATGGAGGCCACGCAAAGGAAGAATTCCGCCGGAGTATTCGCCGGCCTAGGTTTTCTTGGCGAATGGAATGAGCCTAGAAGACCTGGCCCCTCTTCGAGCGAAGCGAGGGAGGCGGCCGCTCGAGGATGCGCCCCGGCGCCTCGCCCCACCTCGGCGCGTTGGCATAGCTTTTATTTGCGAGCGAAGCGCGACAAGAAAAGCTTGCCCTATCCGAGCGAAGCGAGGATGCCCTCACCCCCCCAGATAATCCCGTTTCCCCAGCGGCACCCCCTTGTTGCGCAGGATGCCGTAGGCGGTGGTGATGTGAAAATAGGTGTTGGGCAGGACGAAATTGTTCACATAATCCTTGCCGTTGAATTCCATCGTGCTGTTGGGAAATTTCAGTGTGATCTGCTTGGTCTCGGCGCCGGCGAAGGATTTCGCGTCCAGGCTCTTCAAGAAGGCGATGGTCTTGGCCACACGCGCCTTGAGATCGGAGAAGGTGGTTTCGGTATCTTCGTATTTGGGAATCTCCACGCCGGCCAGGCGGGCGCCGCAGCCCTTGGCGCCGTCGGTGGCGATATAGACCTGGTTCTTGAGCGGCAGCATGTCGGGGGCAAGCCGCGCCTCACCGGGGTCGATGCCGCCATGCGCTTCGCCCTTGGCCAGGATGGAGGACAGGCTGCCCAGCATATGGATCAGCGGCGGAATGGATGCATCGTAGATCGTGTAAGCCAAGGGGTTCTCCCGGAAAAATGGTCGTCGCACCATGCTTGTATGGCCGGAACCGTTCAACCCTGAAGCCGGGAGGGGCTTGATGCCAGGAGGGGTTCGGGACTTGCTGCCGGGGCCGGGGGGCGGCAGAGGGACTTGAGGCCTTTCCGCCCTTCCCGTAAGCAACCCGTCATGAGCGATAAGCCCAACCCGCCGGCACTGCCCGACCGGCTCTGCGTGGATCCCGGAAGTCCTTTTTACGACGCCGCCTTGCTGGAACAGGGGGTTGGGGTGCGGTTCAACGGGGTTGATCGCAACAATGTGGAGGAGTATTGCGTCAGTGAGGGTTGGGTCAGGCTGGCGGTGGGCAAAACCGTGGACCGCCATGGCAAAGCCATGACCGTGAAATATAAAGGCAAGGTGGAACCCTACTTCCGGTAGGGACCTTCGGGGTGGGTTCCCTTTTGGCCCCGACTCGTTAGAATTTTATTAAACCCGGTCGTGTAATCTGAACCGTGGATGAACAGCTTGGTAGGATAGTGTTCAGGCTGATCGCGGCACCTTGCTTCCGCGTCAAACGGGAGCTAGGTGATGAAACGCCATATTCGCAGCATCGTGGTTGCTGGAACAATGGCGTTGGCCTCGGTGCCGTTGCTGGCCGGGTGTGTTGTCGTCGCCTACCATAGTTATTGGCATGCTTCGCATCATTGACGCAATTTGAAGGCAGATTCACTGGTAGGAGGGACTAATATGAGAACTGGTTTTGCTTTGGCCGCGGCCGCAGTGCTGGCTGGCCAGGCTTTGATCGGCCCGTCGCTTGCCGCCGGAACGGCGCCGCTGGCGCCGGGAAAGCCCGCCGGCATCAAGAAGGCGCAGATGAGCGATGAGAATCTGCCGCTTTACCTGATTGGCGGAGCCGCGGTGGTTGCCGGGATCGCGATCCTGGCGTCGGACAATGGCAATGATAACAATGCCACCACACCGCCGCCGACGACCACAGGCACCACCGGCACCACCACCAGCACCAGCACTTGAGAAGAACGGCGCGCAAAAAATGCGCGCCGTTTTTTGACCCGCTTCCCGCGCCGGGCTAGTCTTTCTTCTTTGGAAGAAGGCTGGACATGGCTTGGCGCCGGAAAAGCGTTTACGCGTTGCTGTTGACGCTTTCCAGCCTGCCGGCAACGCCCGCCTTGGCCCAGCGCGGCGAAGGCGACGCCACCAACCAGGACGACCCGGTACGCATCACCAAATGCACCTGGCTGGCCACACCCAAAGATGACACATCCCTGCTGATCCTGGGTTCGGCCTGGGCCGGGAGAGGTGAGGATGTTTCCGCCACCCGGAAAAAAGCCGCGGCTTGCGTGCACCTGGCGGCGGAAGCGGTCTCACCCCCTGCCCCATGTCCCGGCGGCATGATCGGCGTGATGTCGGACCAGCATTTCACGCCATGTTGAAGCGTGGCCTGGGCCCCTCCGTTTTGGTGTTGCTTGCCGGCGCCGCGGCGGCACAACCGGTTTCGCCCCCGCCGCCTCCGCCGGCCAATGCCAATCCGGCAGCGGTGCAGAGCCTGCCGGTGGCGACCAGCTTCATCTCCAAGATCGGCTTCTTCGACGCTGAGCAGGTGGCGGGCGCAAGCTATCCAAGGGTGATTGAACTCAAGATCGGCGCGGCCAAAGGAACGCTGCTGGCCACCTTCGCGCGACGGGGCAGTCTTCCGATTTACCGCTCGACCGACCATGGCGAGACGTGGGAGCATTATTCCGAAGTGCCGATGCTGCGCGGCCAGCCCTGTCTTTATGAGCTGCCGCAGAAGGAAGGCGATTTCCCCGCCGGAACGGTGATGGCCTGCGGCAATGGGGTGACCCGTGATGACGGGCAGAGGCCGCTGGACGTGGCGGTGAGCCCGGACGGCGGAAAGACATGGAATTACCTCTCCACCATCGCCACAGGCGGGCCCGGCATCTACGACCCCGCCAGCCGCGCCGGCTTCCGCCAGCAACAGAGCCCGATCTGGGAGCCGTTCCTCTACACCGATGCGTCCGGGCACCTGGTCGCGTCCTATTCGGACGAGCGCGACAAGAAAACCGGCTATAGCCAGCTTCTGGATCACGAAGTCTCGATGGACGGCGGCAAGACGTGGGGACGGCCGGTCTATGACGTGGCCATCCCCGACGGGCTGACCCGGCCCGGCATGGCGATCATCGCCCGCGACGGACGCGGCAAATTCTATATGAGCTATGAAGTGGTGGGCATGCCCGGCCATGCCCTGGAGCCGCGCAACAATCTCGCCCATTTCCGCACCTCCGCGAATGGCGATGATTGGGGCGATCCCAAGGAATATGGCACCCTGATCCAGGACCGCTTCCGCCAATATCCCAACGGCACGCCTTATCTGGTCTGGTCGCCTTATGGCGGGCCTGACGGCACCCTGATCGCCTCGGGCCGCTCGGTGGTGCGCTATGACACCGGTACGGTGTCCGGCCGTGTCGGCAATGGCGTTTTCGTCAACCGCAAAGGCGGCCAGGGCTATTGGACGCTCCTGGAAACCCCCATCGACTATAATCCCGACATGGACGGCTACAGCCAGACCATGATCCCGCTTGGCGACGGGCAGGAGATTCTGCAGCTGGTGTCGGTCAACAACCGCATCGCCTACGCCAAGTTCAAATTGCCCGAGAAACTGCCGGAATTTTCCTTTCCGTTCGCCGCGCCGGCGGCGAAGTGAGGAGCGAGCGGTTCGCCGCAGGCGAACGAATTGGTCCAGTGGACCAATTCGAGCGACGAACGCCGCGAGCTTGAGCGAGCGGCAGGCCGGAGGAATGTTGCCGCGCGATGCGGCCGTTGGCCGTTTGAGTTTTGTCATCCGCGTCGGATAGCGTCCCACCCGAGGGTGGGGAAATGGGCGCACGCGCTTCAATATTTTGCGTTATCGGCGCTTTGGCATCGGCGGCACCCGCGCATGCGGGCGCGCCGCTTGCGCCTGAAAAACCGGCGGGCATTGCGAAGGCGCAAGCCGTGGCGGGCAGCACGCTTCTTTACGCCGGTGCGTTCGGCGCCGTGGCGGGAAGCGCGATGCTGGCGGCCTCAGGCGGCGGAAACCATGGACTTCTGTCGGGCACGATCACGACCGGGTCCGCCGGCGGAACAACGGGCGCTGTATCCGGAGGCGGAAGTGGTGGCGGCAATTCCGGAGGCTCGCAAAACGGCTCTTCCGGCGGCGGGAGCGGTGCAAGCGGAACGGGAGCCGGCAACACCAACAGCGGCGGGTTCTTGAATTTTGGTGCAGCTGGTGACGATTTTTTTGGCTCAGTTTCTTGGTTGGCGCTTCCTTCCGGTACGCCGTTCTTCGACACCGGTACCGATATCTTAATGATCGATGGCAGCGGCCATGTGGTTTCTTCAACCTCGACGCATTGATTTGATGGCTCCCTCAACACCGCGCTCGGTCGCGCGATGGCGAATGCCTCCGCTATGCGTGTCAGTTGTGCTTCCACTCCATGATCTTGCCGTTGACGGAATCCGCCAAATAGATGGTGTTCTCGTCCGGAGTCACGGCCAGGAAATGGGCCTCGCCGATGCCGGGATTGGTCGGTTCCTTGGAGCGGCCCGGCTCGCCCAGCCAGCCTAGAACCTTGCCGTCATCGGCCAGCTTGAAGATGCGGCCATCCATGCCCGCCGACATCCACACCACGCCCTTGGCGTCGGCGAACAAGCCGCTGACCAGCCTGGGCTCATGCATCTCGCGGATGGGGTTCAAGTTGGTATCGAACACTTTGATCAACTGGCGCTGGCGGTCGGAGACCCAGACTTCGCCTTTGGGCGTGACCGTGACGGCATGGATGGTGGGCCAGGTGCCGTCTTCATGCGCCAGCGAGCGGCTGGTGACATACATGCCGTTCTTGTCGAACTTGATGATGCGGGGATCGGAACCCTGGGAAGGCTCCGACTTGGCCTTGGCGTAGGTCATGCAGAAGGTGCATTCCAGCGGATTGGAGGTGCCGCCATGGCCCTGCACTTCGAAGACATTGTCATCCCTGTCGATGGCGATGTCGGTGGGCTGGTTGAGCGCGCCGTTCCATTTGTTGTCGTCCCAGGGCCTGACCGCGCCGCGTTCGCCCAGCGTGAAGATGGGTTCGCCTTTGGCGTTCAGCTTCCACACCACATTGAGGAAATTGTCGGTCAGCCAGATGTTGCCGTGGCGGTCCACTTTGAGGCCATGCGGGCCGATGGCGATGTTGGGATCGAAAGTGCGCAGGAACTTGTCGTTCTTGTCGAACTCCAGAAGCATCGCCATGGGGTTGCGGGTGAAATAGATCACATGGCCTTCCGGCGTCAGCCCCACCGCGGAAACCAGGCTGGTCGAAATGCCATTCGGCAATGGCGGGCGCTGGACCAGATGGTAGGGCAGTTCAGGCGCGTCGGGCGTCTTGTCCCGGTCGGGTGAGGCGGTCGGGCTCACGATATGCACCGGATCGCGCGTGCCGGCGCCCACCTTGGTGGTGGGCTCGGCGGGCTGGGCGGCAACGGAGCCTGCCGCGCCGCAGCAGAGAGCAAAAGACAGCGTCAGTAGGACGGATCTGCTTTTCATTGTTGACCTCACCTGATTCTTGTCTTTTTGGCAGGAACAGAAACGCCTTGTCTGGAACCGCTCTCAGGGTGCCGGGACCATGCCCTTGGCCTTGAGCACCGCCGCCCCTTCGGGTGATTTCACATAAGCGATGAATTGCGCGGCCTGGTCGGCATTGGCCGAGCGCGGCGAGATCGCCAGCGCCACGTCGATGAAGGCGCGCAATTCCTCCGGCACCAGACCCACCTGCTCCAGTTCGGGATGGTTCAAAATCTCGCAGGAAAGCTGCAGCGCCATGTCGCCTTCGCCGCGCACCAGGGCTTCGCCGCCTTCGCCTTTCAGGCTGATCTTCATTTTCACGCCCTTGAACATCGGCAAATGAAGCATGTCGTTGATGACGCGGGCCTCCATGCTGCCGCCCTCGGGATTGGACACCATGATGGTGCCGCCGGCCTTCAGCGCCGCCGCCAGCTTGGCCGGGGTGGAGATATCGGGATGTGGTGCGCCCTTCTTGACCGCGAGGCCGACATAGACCCGGCCCATCTCCACCCGGCTGCCGGGCTTGATATGGCTGTTGGCTTCCATGCCGTCCATGAAGGCATCCGGCACCGCCGCTATGTCGGGGGCCGGTTCGGCGGTGTTGAAATTCCTCACGATCGTGGTCATGCCGTCGCCTTTGATGGTGACCTTGATGCCGGTTTTCTTGGTGAAAGCCTGGGCCAGCTCCGGCAGGCCGGCATTGGAGGCCACGCCCGGCGCCAGCATGACGACATCGGCAAAGGACGGAATGGTGAAAAAAAGAAGCGCCGCCGCGGCGGCAAGCGCATACCGGGACGCCGATCGTTTCATGATTTCCTCCACCGATTTCCCCCGCGATTTTTCCGGTCTGGTGCCGGCATGGATGAATGTTACCATGCTTGGAATAAAGCACCTATGCGAAGCCGGATAAACCCAAGACAAACTGTCAGGGTTTGACTTTTTTGGGCAGCAGCGCCGCTTCTCCGGACGACAGGGCGGTTATGGAGCTGACAAAGCAGGGCTCCGGGATGGCGCCTGGGCCTTCGCTGGCCTTGAGGTCGAGGTCCACAGGCGTACAGATCAGGTCCGAGCCATGCACGGTGGTGATCAGATGCGCCTGCGGCCAGCGGAGCGGCGCGCATTCGCGGGATAGATCGATCCGGTAGTAACGGCTGGCGAAAACACGCAGATAGATGGTCTTGCCGTCGGGGGCGTGCCAGTTGCCGATGTCGCTTTCATGAAAACATGCCCCGGCTTTCAAGGCGCCTGCGGCCGGATGCGGCACCATCAGAGCGCCGGCCGTGAGCGCGGCCGGCACGCCGACGAGCAGACCAAAACGCGTGGACCTTGTCATGTATCCGCGACCAGCTTGCGATAAAGGTGCCAGGTCGCGTGTCCCAACACCGGCACCGCAACCATCAAGCCGACAAAGGCGAAGGCGGTTCCTGCGGCCAGGATCGCCGCCACCAGAAGACCCCAGAGCGCCATGGGCTTGGGGTTTTCCATCACCGCGCGGAACGAGGTTTTGACCGCCGTGTCCAGGCCGACATCGCGATCGACCAGGAGCGGGAAGGAGACCACGCTCAGCATCATGGCGAAAAGCGCAAACCAGAAACCAACGCCCATGCCCACCACCAGCATGGTGAGACCCGGCGGGGTGAAGAAGACGCTCTCCAGGAAGGGACCGATTTCGGTGGGCGCGCTGGGTCCCAAAGTGAAGTGGAAGATCGCCCAGGCCGCCCCCAGCCAGGCCAGGAAGGTCGCGATCAAGGCAAGGCCCAAGACCGCGATGGCGCCGAAGGCCGGAGCGCTGAACACGTCAAACGCATTGACCCAACTCACCTCTGCCCCCTGTTCGCGCCGCCGGCTCATCTCATAAAGACCGACCGCGGCCAGCGGGCCGATGATGGCGAAACCCGAGGCAAGCGGGAAAAGCAGCGGCAGCAGATCGCTGCCCATCGCCAGCCGGAAGATCACCAGGCCGACAATGGCATAGGTGGCGCAGAGGAAGATCACGTCGCTGCGATAGGCCTCGAAATCCTCGAAGCCCTGGGTGAGCGCCTGCCAGACATCCCTGGTGGAGATGCGGCGGATGGCGGGCATGGGAGAATGAATGGTCTCCGAGATGTGATGCAGGGAATCATGGAAACGGGTGGCGGCGTGCGCGGCGGAGACAAACTGCGCACCGCTCCATTCAATGGGATTTTTGATGGTGGGCATGGCGCTTTCCTTCCTAAGCAGACGGAACAGGCTGGCCATGGCCTCGGGTAGCACCCGGGGTGCACGGCTGCCCGTGAACCACCACACATTATAGGCCTGGCCGCGGCCCGCGTCATCCCGCCGCAGGCATTAAATAAGACATTGTCAGATAAGTATTTTTCAGTGGCCTGCGCCGTTGCCTTGCGGCTTTGCCGGATTTTCCGCTTAGTGGCTTTCTGCATGTCGTTTCTCGGTAAGCTGAAATCAGCCGCGCGCCGCGCTCTCGCCGCAAGCCTGGGCGGGATGCTGCGTTCTCTGCCGTTGTCGGCCTGGAAAAGTCTGGCGCCCAAGGATGCGGTGGGGCTGTGCTACCACATGGTCTCGGAAAAGCCGCTGCCGCATCTCAGGCATTATCCGTTCCTGACGCCGGCGGAATTCGAGGCGGATCTCGCTTATGTCGAAAAGCAGTTCGGCTTTCTCTCCTATGACGAGCTGATCCGCAGGCGTGCGCATGGCCGTGGGAATACCGTCCGCGGCAACAAGGCGATCCTCACTTTTGATGACGGCTTCGCCGAATGCGCCCAGATTGTGGCGCCTATCCTCAAGCGGAAAGGAATTCCCGCCGTCTTTTTCCTGATCACCGATCTCATCGACAACAAGATCGTTTTCCGGGAAAGCATGGCGTCGCTTTGCATTCAGGCGACGCTCGCCATGCCGATCGGCGAAGCGCAAGCCGCGGCCGCCGAATTGGGAATACACCCCAATCCGGAAAAGCGCGCGGCTTCGGGCTGGGTGCCGTTGGAGGTGGCCTTTTCCGGCGCCAAACCCGATCCCAGGCTCTGGCCGCTGTTGCATTGGCTTCTCACCGTCGCGCCGGACGACGTGCCGCTGATGGAGCGATTATGCGCGCGCCTTGGGGTGGATGCGCGCGCCTATGTGGAAAAAACAAGGCCCTATCTCTCCCGCGAACAGGCGCGCCGGCTGGCGGCCGACGGGTTTACGCTGGGAGCGCACAGCTTGAGTCACCGGCGGTTGCAGAGTCTGGCGCCGGAAGAAGCCGAACGGGAGATTGCGGAATCCTGCCGTCTTGTGGCGGAGATCACGGGGCAGGCCAGCGTGCCTTTCGCTTTCCCCTATTTCGGCGGCGACATGGACCGGGGGTGGCTCAAAACGCTTAGAGCCCGGCATGCGGCGATTGGATTGTTCTTCGATACCGACGGCTTGCGGGAAGACGCGCCTTTTGTCGTGCAACGGGTGTTTTCGGAACGGGTCGGGCGCGACAAGAGCCTGGATCGCATATTGCGCCGCGCCTGGGCGCGGCCTTCCGCCTGGATGCCGGGAAAATCCCGGGCCGGCTTCAGGTCATGACGGTCTCAAGCCGGCGGCGAGCACAAGACACAGCCGACTTCCGTGCCGCCCAACATCGCCGACTTTATATAGAAATCCGCGCCGATGGACTTGGCGCGGTCCGCCATGGTGCGCAGGCCCAAACCGCGCTGAGGCGGCGGAGACGCGGGCATGCCCTTGCCATTGTCTGAAACGGCAAGCCGGATGCCGCTGTCGGATTCCTCCAGCAGGACCTCGATCTCCGTGGCCTGGCCGTGACGGACGGCGTTGCTGACCGCTTCCTGGGCGATGCGATAGAGATGTGCGGCGGTTGATGGCGTATCGATAAGCACGGGATTGTCGCAAGCGAAGCGGCATTGCACGCCCAAAAGGTCCGAGGTTTCGGAGGTGAGGTCCTCCAGGGCCCGCATCAACCCGTCATTGTCGGTCTCGATGGGATAAAGGCCCTTGGCGATGCCGCGGGCCAAACGGATTCCACCCTCCACCAGTTCCACCAGCCGCTTGGCGGTGTCGGCTTGGGGAAGAGCCTGGGTCTCCAGGTTCTCCGCCAGCGCCTGACTTGCCAGCGCCGTCCCGGTGAGATGCTGGCACAGCCCGTCATGCAATTCCTGCCCGATGCGCTGCTGTTCCATTTCGCGGGCTTCCAGCAGTTCGCGCTCCAGATCGAGACTGCGCGCGGCCTCGGCGGCGAGCGCCAGCGCCCGGCTTTCCGCGAGAGTCTCCAGGTTTTTCTGGAGGAATTTGAGGCGGCTCAGGACCTCGATCAGGAAGACGAAGAAAACCAGGCGGTAGACGTCGTTGAGATAAGTCTGCCAGGACGGCGGCGTGCCGATTTCTTCCGCATAATTCGTGATGACCAGCAGGAGCAGCATCATAAAGGCCTGGAGATAGGCCCAACCGCGTCCGACAAACCAGGTCATCAACACCACAGGAATGGCGTAGAAAACCGAAAGCGAGATTTCCGCGCCCAGCAGATAATCCAGGCCCGCAAGCACCAGAGATGTCGCCAGCAGAGCAACGACAAGTCTCATTTTCCGCCCTTCCGAAGCGGCGGAAAGAGATGCCACTTCGCCGTTCCAGATTGAACTCAGAATACGCATTGGCGGTGCCCCGGGCGAAAGTTAGCATCTCCGTAATAAAAATGGCCAAGAAACTTTTGTAGGTGTCCATCCTAGCACGCAAGCCGGCCGACGCCGCACAGTGAGGAAGAATTTTTCCCGGATGGCGCGAGCCAAGGCGGGACGCAGGCTCCCTCCCGCAACAAATGTTGGCGGGGCGCTGTAGGACCGGGCCTTTCTCCCGCCGGAATCCGTCTGACGCAAAATTTGGATGCGGCCCGCTTTTGCGCCGATTTCGATTCATTACGGTTGCGGGACGGGCGCGTGGAGCGGCCCGCAAACACAAAATGCCGGGTCGCCGGCCCTTAGGGGGGAGTATGGATAATCTGTTTCAGAAGCTGATGCTTGGCGGCTCGACCGCTGCTCTGGTTGCCGCCATGCCGGCCGCCGCCTATGCGCAAGGCG
>CAZEFQ010000092.1:0-5102 GCA_964511505.1 uncultured Rhizobium sp. | reverse complement strand
TTCCGGCCGCTCGCTCAAGCTCGCGGCGTTCGTCGCTCGAATTGATCCGAAGGATCAATTCGTTGGCCTCCGGCCAACCGCTCCTCACCCCTGCCGCGACCAGGCCATTTCCAGTTCTCGCATAAGCCCGGTCCGGCGGGCGACATCGGCAAGATGGGGATAATAGGCCGGATCAGCGCCGCCGATGATGTGCACCTCCCCCGCGGCCAGCCGGCGAATGGCATTGGCGTCCACGTGCAAGGGCGAGCGCCAGGTGACGCTGGCGGTGGCGCCGAAACCCTCGCTGATGGGAACGATGCCGTGCCACCACAAGGGCGGGATATAAAGACTGTCGCCTTCCTCCAGGGTGGCGGTGACTAAGGGCAATTCCGCGTCCGCAAGTTCCGCGAATGCGGACGGATCGTCGTAATAATCCTCCTGGAAGAATATCCGGCGCAGCTTTTCCTCGAACACCGTGTCGGTGCCGATCAGCCCGATCTTCTTCTTCCCCACGATCTGGCACATCAGGGTCTCGTCGAAGGGGTGGTAGTGCCAGGTGGTGCCGGCGTTGCGATAGAAGAAATAGCGCGCGGGAACATAACTGAAGGCGGGCTCCGCTTTGGTGAGAAACGAGACGCGGCCCAGATCGGCGAGGAGTTCGGTGGGGGCGGCGGTGGCGACAATCGCCAAGACCGTCTCGGGGGCATGCAGGCGGTCGACCGCCTGGGCGAAGCTGACCTCGCTGCGCCCCTTCGCCATCTTTTCGGCGGCGATATGATACTCGAAGGGGTAGATGTAGACGCTGTGGTGGCCCGAGCGGGCCTTCAGGTAGTTCCTGTCGCGCCATTTGCCCAGCGCCGGCCAATGCTTCACCGCGCCCTTGATCACACAGGGCCGGCTGGCCGAGACATGCGCATCGAGAAACTCGCGTTCGGTTAGGCTCCCGGCCTCAAACACCGGCACGGGAGTGGCGCGCGCCATCCCGGGAATGTTCTTCAGGGTGTTCTCAGGCATTGCGGGCCGAGCTTACGCCGAAATGGGCGAAGCCCAAAAAGGCGATCTCCCGCCCTCGAAAGAGACCGGGAAATCGATCCGGCAAGCATCAATAGCTGAAGCGCAACCCGACGCGGAATTTGCGGCCGATGCCGTCATAATATTGCGAACTGCTGCCCGAGCCGCCGGTGGTGTTGGGGATGTTGGGCGGGGGCGTGTTGAAGACATTGTCCAGCGCGCCATAGAACTGGAGGTTGTCGTTCCATTTGTAGGAGCCGCGCAAATCCATATAGACCACCCAGGGCACGGAATTGTTGTCCACATCCCTGCCCGAGACCCAGGCGTTGTTGAGAACCGCCGAGCCGATGAAGCGTCCCACCACCGTGCCCTGCCAAGGCCCGTCGGTGTAGGTGGTGGAAAGATTGGCGTGGAATTTGGGCCCGCGGCCGAAACAGCCCGAGATGTCGGAGTTGAACTGGCCGGCGCCGTCACAGGTCAGGCCCACCGCACTGCGGGTATACTCGTCCACGTAATTGCCGACCAGGGCCCAATCCATGTTGCCCGAGAACAGATCCATCCGGTAATTGGCGGCGAAGTCGAAGCCTGATGTCCGCTCGGTGGAGGAATTCTGTGGCACGTTGAGGATATAGTTCAACGCGCCTTCGACGTCGGCGGGCAGGCCCGGCGCGCGGCCGGTGACGCCATTGCCGTCCGTTTCGACTGTCGCGACACCATTGACCAGGCCGCTGCCGAAGAAGATGTCGCCGCAATAAAGCGGGACGATGACGCCATTCGAACAATTGGCCAGCACTTGGACGTTGGTCGGCGTGAAAATCGCGCCATGGATGTCGATATTGTAGAAGTCGAAGGAGAAGGTCAGCCCGTCGATGAAGGTTGGCGTGAAGACCAGTCCCGCGGTGATGGTGTTGGCCTCTTCCGGCACCAGGTTCAAATTGCCCTGGGCGGTGTAGTAGATGTTGCGGTTCAGGCCGGTCTTGGGATCGGTCTGGCTGCCGCGGTTGAGCTGGGCCGGGGCGAACAATTCCGAGATGATGGGGGCGCGGATGTCTTCCGACCACACCGCGCGCAGGCGGACGTCATCGGTGATCTGGCTTGTCAGACCCATTTTCCAGGTCTCGACCATGCCGCTTGTCGAATAGCTGGTGATGCGGCCGGCCAGCTGGAAGTCCAAGGACTGGACGATGCTGTCCTTGAGGATCGGCCCGTCAAGTTCGGCGAACCCCTCCTCCACGTTATATTCGCCCGAGAAGGAATTGTAGTTGCCCGAACCCCACCCCGCGGTCGCGCCGAGGTGCAGCGGATCGTCATAATTGGTCTGCTGTTCCATGCGGTATTCCGCGCCGAAAGCCAGCGCGACCTTGCCCGCCGGCAATTCCCAGGGCAGCGTGCCCTGCATCGAGCCGGACACCACGTCCTGGTTCATGTGGTAGTGCGACTGGTCCATGACCGACAAATCGCCCAGGCGGCCGGGCGCGATGTAGTTCAACGCGGCGTCCGAGAAATTGCCGGTGCCGAAAATATTCAGCGGCACGCAGCCATTCTTGGGTGCGGCAAGCGTCGAGCGGCACTGGATGCTGCCGACGGGAAGCCCCGAGGTGCCGACATTGGCCGTGGTGACGGTGACGGCGTCCACCGCCAGATTGTAATTGGCGGTGAGGGTGTTGTTGGAATTATGCTGGTGCTCGCGGATCTGGCTGTGCTGGATATAGGCATTCCAGGACCAGTCCTCACCCAACGCGCCTTCCAGGGTGAAAACGCCACGCATCAACTGGCGGGTGTTCTGGTTGAAGACATAGCCCACCGCGTTCTGCAGCGCGAGCATCCGCATATCGTGCGAGTCGATATTGTTCTCGTTGTCGGTGTCCAGCGTGAAGGAGGTGATGCCGCCCGCGATCATGCGCGACTGGATCACGGCGGGAAGGTAAGCGTTGTCGGTCTTGATGGTGACGGCCGATTTGCGGTCCGCTGCCAGGTTCTGCTCGAAATTCTGGCCGTAATTCAGCTGGATCGAGGCCTGGATGGTGTCGGTGAGCTTATAGCGGCCGAACGCGAAGAAGGTGGCATTGTGGTAGGGCACCGCGACCAGGCCAAACTGACCCACATCGGTGAACTGGTTGCCGGAACAGTCGAAGCAGTTGTTGTTTGTGATGGGCAAAGTGCCGAAATTCCACGGCGTCGGCGTGGCGGCCTGTCCGACGAACTGGATGCCGCGCAGCGCATTGGCCGCCGCGCTGGTGCCCTTGGCACTGGCAACGATCAGGCCGCCGGGCGTGTAGTTGGCGTTGCCGACGCCGCCCTTGTGAACCCAGGTGGGCGTGGTGCCGTTGGGATTCTTGATCAACGTGACCGGCTTTATATATTGCATCATGCCCGAAAACAGGGCGTCGGGATTCATGGTGTAGTTGCCGGAGAGGATCAGGTGGCCGCGGCCGCCGAAAATGTCGGTGCCCCAGGAAACGTCCGCCTTGTATCCGCTGTATTGGCCTCTGGTGGTGTTGGCGTAATTGACGCTGCCTTTGACGCCGGTGAAATTCTTGTTGAGGACCAGGTTGACCACGCCGGCTACGGCGTCGGAGCCCCAGGTCGCCGAGGCGCCGCCCGTCACCACGTCGATGCGCGAAACCAGGGTGGAAGGAATGGTGCCCAGATCCACGCCGCCGCCCAGCGGATTGGAGGCCACGACGCGCTGGCCGTCGAACAGGACCAGGTTACGCACCACGCCCAGGTTGCGCAGGTTGACGTCGGAGATGGCGGCGTCGCCCTGCCCGGCATTGCCCGCATGCGAACCGTTATCCGGCGCGTCGGAGGCGCCCACCGACGGCAGTTCGCGGATGGAGTCGCCGATATCGATCTTGGAGTCGCGCAACAGGGACTCGGCGCTCACCACCGTCACCGGCGTCGGCGCTGTATAACCCTGAATGGTCACGCGAGACGCCGAGACCACCACCTGTTCGATGTCGCCCTGGTCCTGCGCGCGGGCGGTGCCCGTGGCGGCAATAGCGAACAACGCAGCGGTCGAACCGCCGAGCATCAGCTTCTGGAATAGATTGTTCATCATCGACCTCCCCTCGATATTCTTGTTGAATTCCCCGTTACCCGGGATAATTCCTGCACTCGGGAATAATTCCCCGATTGTGGCAGCGCTTGCAACGGTGCCAATGTCTCTAAAATGCAACTGTGGCCAATTTAATTGCGACGCCCCCACAGTCAGCGGCAGCACTCGCCGCGGTGGGAATTCACAAAACGGCTTTCCGTTCCCGGCCGCTACTTTACTTCCACCAACTCAAGCGCCTCATGGCTGGGGCCCTCGATCATCAAGGCCCTGGTGTCGCCCAGCTTGAAGATGGGTTTCAAGAAAGTGACACCTTCGGCCCGGAGCTTGGCATTCCAGGCATCCAGATCGGCAACGCCCAGACCCACGCTATCCATCAAATGACCTTGCGTGGCGACCAGCGGCTTGTCGGTCTGGTCCATGTACCAGCTCATCGAGACATCGCTGAAGGTCACGCCCGCGGTGGGATAGCGGTACATGCCGTCCTTGGTAAGCGATGGCCAGGTGGGTTCGCCGCGCGGCACGTGGCAATTGGCTTCGGTATAGGCGGGAGCCCCCGGGCGTTGGGACACGGGAGCGTTCAAATGCTTCTGGTACCAGAGCTGGGCGCAGAAAGGTTCGTCCTGCCACATATGCACATGATTGAAGCGTTCGGGATTGGCCTGGCCCGCTATTTCTATCCAGGCTCCATCGGGACCGTTGAGATAAGCGAAGCCGGGGCCGCCGGTGGGCTTGTTGCCCTTGGCGATATTGTCGGCAAGCTGCTGCTTGGTCTCGCCCAAGCCATAGACACCGCCCGCGCCGGGAAAAGTGTCGCTGGAGATCACGACCGAACCGTCATCAATGCCGGTCCAGAGCGGCGCAAAGGTATGGCCCGAGTTCTGAAGCTCGGTCACCTTGGCGCGCTGGTCGGGCGGGTTCCAGCCGAAGTGCCAGAAGGCGGTGGCATTGGCGTTGGAGATAGGCGGCGCGCTCACCTTGTTGAACAAGACCAGCACATTGGTAGGAGATTGAATCGCAGGATAGCCCGCCCAGGTGGTGCGCTTGGTTGTGGGGA
>CAZEFQ010000091.1:0-32620 GCA_964511505.1 uncultured Rhizobium sp. | reverse complement strand
GAAGCCTTCATCGCGGCGCTGAAGATGGACGATAATTAGACGCCTGCGGCAACTCCAAGCATCACGAATCGGCTAGGCTCTCCCCATGGGTTCGGGGGAACGCATCTGGCTGAGGCCGTCTGTGTGGCTGGCGCTGTCGGCGCTGGCGATCCACTTTTTTGCCAATGGCCATTATGGCTTCTTCCGCGATGAGCTTTATTTCATTGTCTGCGGCCAGCGCCCTGATTGGGGCTATGTCGATCAGCCGCCGCTGATCCCGCTGATCGCGGCAGAGTCCTACCGGCTGTTTGGCGACTATCTGTTGGGCTTCCGGCTGCCGGCGGCGATTGCCATGGCGGCGACGGCGGCGCTGACCGCAGAATTCACGAGGGCCTTGGGCGGCGGGCGCTTCGCCCAATGGCTGGCGGGGATTTGTTTCCTGGGCGCGGGTTACTTCCTGGCCGCCGGAACTTTCATCACCACCGACATGCTGCAGCCGCTGACCTGGCTGTTGGTGAGCTGGTTCCTGGTCCGGCTGATCGAGACGCGGGATGAGCGCTGGTGGATCGGCATCGGGCTGGTGGCGGCGATCAGCTTCTGGAGCAAATATCTGATCCTGTTCTATCTGGCGGCGCTGGCAGTGGGCGTGGTGGTGACGCCGCTGCGCCGTTCGCTGGCGCGGCCCTGGATCTGGGTGGGGACGGCGGTTGCGTTGCTGATGGTGCTGCCGAATATCTTGTGGCAGGCGGCCTATGGCTGGCCTTTCCTGGAGGTGGGAAGCGCGGGATCGGGCGGAAAAAACCTGCCGCTGTCACCGGGGGCGTTCCTCGGCCAGCAATTCCTGCTGATGGGCCCGGCCTCGGCGCCGGTGTGGCTGGCGGGATTGTGGTGCCTGCTCACGCGGCCCAAGGATGCCGCCTGGCGTATCTTTCCCATCGCTTATGCGCTTCTGTCTGTGGTGTTCATCCTCTCGCACGGCAAGGCTTATTACCTGAGCGCCATCTATCCCACCCTGTTCGGCTTTGGTGCGGTGGCGATCGAGCGTTGGATCGGCAACCGGGCGGCGCAGCGCGGAGTGCTGGCGATGATTGCGGCGTCGGGGGCTTTTTTCGCGCCCCTGGCGATGCCGGTGCTGCCCGTGGAAGCCTATATCGCCTATGCCGCCGCCATCGGCATGGGGCCGTCGGTCGCCGCCACCGAACGGATGAAGCTAGGGGTGCTGCCGCAACAATTCGCCGACATGTTCGGCTGGCCGGAGATGGCGGCGAAGATCGCCCAGGTCTATCACGCCCTGTCGCCGGCGGAGCAGGCGAAGGCGGTGTTCTTCGGCCAGAATTACGGCGAGGCGGCGACGATCGATATATTCGGACGCAAGCTGGGCCTGCCGCCCGCCATCTCGACCCATAACCAATATTATCTGTGGGGGCCGCGCGGGGCGGATGGCAGCGTGATGATCGTGATCGGGGGCGATGAGCGGCAGATGGCGGGGCTGTTTCAAAGCGTGGAGAAAATGGGGATGATCGAAAATCGCTATGCCGTGCCTTACGAGACCGATCAGCCGATCTATGTGCTGCGCGGGCTGAAAGAGCCGATGGCGGTGTTGTGGCCGACGCTGAAAAGGTATCGCTGACCGGACAGCAATTCTTTATTCTGGCCTGCGCATCGGGGGGGATCAAACATGACCATGCATGTGATTGGCGCGGGCCTGGGCCGCACCGGGACCTATTCGCTCAAGCTGGCGATCAATCGGCTGGGGCTGGGGCCCTGCCATCATATGGAAGCGGTGTTCCAGAACATGGCCGGACAGGTGCCGCTTTGGACCGCGGCGCTGCATGGCAGGCCCGACTGGGGCGCGATCTTCGACGGTTTTCACAGCGCGGTGGATTGGCCCACCGCCAGCTTCTATCGCGAGTTGGCGAGCGCCTATCCCGCCGCCAAATTCGTGCTGACCCATCGCGATCCGGAAAGCTGGGTCGAGAGCTTCAGCGAAACGATCTACACGGTGATGCGCGCGCGGCACGAGGCGCCGCCGGAGCGGAAAGCCTGGTTCGAGATGGCGGCCGGGGTGATCGCCAAGGTGGGTTTTTGCGAGGGGCTCAGCCGCGGCGAACTGCTGGAGCGGTTCGTGGCTCACAACGAGGCGGTCAAGACGGCGATTCCGGCAGAGCGCCTCCTGGTCTATCAGGTCAAGCAGGGCTGGGGGCCTTTGTGCGAATTCCTTGGCGTCAGTGCGCCGGAGGAAGAATTTCCCCGCAGCAATGACCGCGCCGAATTCCTGGCGCGGGTGCAAGCTAGACAGTGACGCCCTGCCCTTTGAGCCTGACTGCTCTGCGCGGCGGTGTTTGGGCGCGACAAGGCACGGATAAGCCAGTATAGACGCGGTCCATGGCGCGCGCGGCTTTGATCGATTACGGCTCCGGCAATCTCGCTTCAGCGGCGAAGGCGCTTTCGCGCGCGGCGGGCGGCACCGGGCTTGAGATCGTCACCACCGCCGATCCGGAGATGGTGCGCGGCGCGGAGCGGATTGTGCTTCCGGGCGTGGGCGCTTTTGCCGATTGCATGCGGGGACTTTCGGCCGTGCCGGGCATGGTTTCGGTGCTGCGCGAGAAAGTGTTGAGGGACGGCGCGCCGTTCCTAGGCATCTGTGTGGGGATGCAATTGCTGGCGACGGTGGGACGGGAATTCGGCGATCATGCCGGGCTGGGCTGGATTGCCGGCGAAGTGGTGAAGATCGCTCCGCGCGATCCCACGCTGAAAATCCCGCACATGGGCTGGAATGAACTCAAGATTCTGCGCAAGCATGCATTGCTGGAAGGAATTTCAGCCGGCGCCAATGTCTATTTCGTCCATTCGTTTGAACTGAAGCCGACGCTGGCGGAGGACCTGATCGCCACCACCGATTATGGCGGGCCGCTCACCGCCATGGTGGGTGAAAGCAATATCGCGGGCACGCAATTCCATCCCGAGAAGAGCCAGGCGGCCGGGATCAGGCTCCTCGAGAATTTTTTGCGCTGGAAACCATGATCATCTTTCCCGCCATTGATCTGAAAGACGGACAATGCGTGCGGTTGAAGCGCGGGGTGATGGAAGACGCCACCGTGTTCAATGCCGATCCGGCGGCGCAGGCGCGCATCTTTGAAGCCCAAGGATTTCAGTGGCTGCATTGCGTCGATTTGAACGGCGCTTTCGCGGGGCGGAGTGCCAACAGCGAAGCGATCAAGGCGATCCGCGCCGCGATCAAACTGCCTATTCAATTGGGCGGCGGCATTCGCGACATGGCGGCGGTGGAGACCTGGCTGGCGGCGGGGATCACGCGGGTGATCCTGGGCACGGCGGCGCTGACCAATGCCGAGTTTGTGAAAGAGGCGGCGCGGAAATTTCCCGGCCGGATCGTGGTGGGCGCCGATGCCAAGGGCGGCAAGATCGCCACGCAAGGCTGGGCGGAAGTTTCGGAATTGACGCCGGTGGAATTGGGCAAGCGGTTTGAGGACGCCGGGGTGGCGGCGATCCTGTTCACCGATATTGACGGCGATGGCCTGCTCAAGGGCGTGAATGTCACGGCGACGGCGGCGCTGGCGCGGGCGCTTTCAATTCCGGTGATCGCCTCCGGCGGCGTGGGATCGATCACGGATATCGACGCGCTGATGGCGGCGGATGTGAAGAACGTTGAAGGCGTGGTGGTGGGGCGGGCCCTGTATGACGGGCGGATTGATCCGAAAGAGGCGCTGGCGAGGGCCAGGAAGTCCCCCTCACCCGGCGCATAAGATGCGCCGGCCTCTCCCCCAGTGGGGGAGAGGCTCTATCGGAGGCTACCCGCGGCTAAGGCGGCGGGCGATGTCGTCGAGCTGTTCCAGGGTCGAGTAGGCCACCCGGATTTCCCCACCCTTATCCCCTGTGTGGATGATATGAACCTTGAGACCCAAATGACTGGAAATGCTTTCTTCCAGCTGGGCGACATTGGGGTCTTTCGGCAGCTTGTGGGTTTTTCTCTTGGCGGGCGAACGCTGTTCGGCCTGACGGACGGTCAACTGACCGGTGAGGATCGCCTGGGCCGCCGCCACCGGATCGGGAGCACTTAACAGTGTTCTGGCATGTCCCGCCGTCAACTTGCCCTGGCGGATCAGGAGCTGGACGCTTTCAGGGAGCTTCAAGAGTCGAACGCTGTTCGCAATGTGGGAGCGGCTTTTTCCGACATCCTGGGCCACCTGCTCCTGGGTGCGGTTAAAGCGCTCCATCAATTCCTGATAGGCGGCGGCCTCTTCCAAGGGATTGAGATCGGCGCGCTGGACATTCTCGATGATGGCGAGTTCGAGCGCCTCGGCGTCGGCCAGCTCCCGCACCACCACCGGCACATCGTGCAGCTGCGCCATCTGGGCGGCGCGCCAGCGGCGTTCGCCGGCCACGATCTCATAGGAATCAAATCCCAGCGGGCGGACCAGGATGGGGGTGAGCACGCCCTTCTCTTTCACCGACTGCGCCAGGCCCGCCAATTCCTCTTCGCCGAAAAATTTGCGCGGCTGGAATTTGCCGGGCTTCAAGAATGCGACGGGCAAGGTGCGGGTGGCTTTCGGCGTTTCACCGCGCACCGGCATCGATTCATCGCCGATCAGCGCGGAAAGCCCCCTGCCCAAGCCGCGGCGCGGCTCTTCCTTGTTCATGCCGCGACCCGGATTTTTTCGCGCTGGATCAATTCGCCGGCGAGCTTGATGTAAGCCTGGCTGCCGGGACAGCGCAGGTCATAGACCAGCGCGGGCACGCCGTGGCTGGGCGCCTCGGAAATGCGCACATTGCGCGGGATCACGGTGGAATAGACTTTCTCGCCCATGTTCTGGCGCACATCGGCGGCGACCTGGTCGGAGAGCTTGTTGCGCTTGTCGAACATGGTGAGGACGATGCCCTGGATCTCAAGCGCAGGATTCAAATTGGCGCGCACCAGGTCGATGGTCTTGAGAAGTTGGGAGAGGCCTTCGAGCGCGAAGAACTCGCATTGCAGCGGCACCATCACCGCGTCCGCCGCGCACATGGCGTTGACGGTGAGGAGGGTGAGCGACGGCGGGCAATCGATCAGCACATAGGAGAAGGCATTTTCTCCGTGTACGGAATATTCCTCCAGCGCTTCCTTGAGGATGTAGTTGCGCCGCGGCTTGTCGATCAGCTCCAGCTCCGCGCCGGAGAGATCGACTGTCGCCGGGATCAGCGAGAGCTTGGGGATGCGGGTGGGGACGATGGTCTCACCCAGTTTCACCTCCCCCATCAGCACATCATAGGTGGTGAGCTTGCGCGCCGAGCGCGGCACCCCCAGCCCGGTCGAGGCATTGCCCTGCGGATCGATGTCGATCACTAGGGTGGGCTCGCCAATGGCGGCCAGCGCCGTGCCCAGGTTGATGGCAGTGGTGGTTTTACCGACGCCGCCCTTTTGATTGGCGACCACCAGGATGCGAGGCTTTTTTGGGCTTGGATCGGTCATTGGCTCTGAGGTCCGTGACTTCCAAAATGGCCCCGGACGGGTGGGTTTGGCTCGGTATCTGCCGGGTTTTCATCTTCCAAGATTTATGGGCTTCCGTCAATTCTGACCCCAGATTTTGGCCCTTCAAGAAGAGGCAACGGCTCTGCGGGCCTGTGAATTTCGAGGCGTAAGCCAGGAGTTTGGACAGGGGGGCGCAAGCACGCGCCGTGACGATATCAAAGGGCTCGGGGGCCGCATCCTCCATGCGCGTGTTGCGGATCGTGACCGCAAGGCCCATGCGGTCGGCCGCGGCGCTCAGGAAGGCGCATTTCTTGGCCGTCGCTTCATAAAGGGTGACGGCCAGCCGATCACGTAGCAGTTCGGCCAAGACCAAGCCGGGAAAGCCGGCGCCGGAACCCAGATCCACCAGTGTTTTGGCGTCCGGCGGGATGAGGGGTACGAGTTGAGCGGAATCCCAAAAATGCCGCGGCCAAAGATCTTGCAGCGAGGCCTGGGAGACCAAGTTATGGCGCCTGTTCCAGTCTTGAAGAAGCCCGGCATAAGCTTTGAGACGCGCCAATGTTTCACGTGAAACATGGGTTTGGGCTGCGAATTCCGCAGGTCCGAACTCAGGCACGGATCCGCTGGCCATCTTTGCGGGCTTTGATATGGGCCAGGATGAGAGTGATAGCAGCAGAGGTTACGCCTTCGATGCGGGCGGCCTGACCCAGGTTGGCCGGGCGGATATGTTCCAATTTCTGGCGGACTTCATTCGAGAGGCCGATGATCGCGCCATAATCCAGGTCGCTTGGCAGCCGCCGGGATTCGTCGCGGCGGAAGGCGAGAACATCGGCCTCCTGGCGGCCCAGATAGCCGGAATATTGGGCGTCGATTTCCAGCTGTTCCGCAACGGCCTTCGGAATGGCCGATAATTGAGGCCAGATGCGTGAGAGAGCCCCAAAATTCACCTCCGGAAGCGCCAGAAGATCCAGAGCGGTGCGCCGGATGCCATCCTGGCGGACAGCAAGCCCATGTTTGGCCGCTTCGTTGGGCGTCAGGGTAAGGGCCATCATTGTTTCACGTGAAACAGCCAGAGCCGCCGTCTTTTCGGCAAAGGCGCGCCTCCGCTCCTGACCAATGATGCCCCAGGTCTCGCCTTGGGGTGTCAGGCGTTGGTCAGCATTGTCAGCCCGGAGAGAAAGCCGGTATTCCGCGCGGGAGGTGAACATGCGGTAGGGCTCGCTGACGCCCTTGGTCACCAAATCGTCGATCATCACCCCAATATAGGCCGCGGCGCGATCCAAGGTGGCGGGCTTTTGGCCGCCGGCGGCACGCGCCGCATTCAGGCCGGCTACCAAGCCTTGGGCGGCCGCTTCCTCATAACCGGTTGTCCCATTGATCTGCCCCGCCAGGTACAGGCCCGGAACCTTCTTGACGCCCAGGGCAGGGGTCAGTTCGCGGGGATCAACATAGTCATATTCAATGGCATAACCGGGCCGCCGCATCGCCGCCTTTTCCAGGCCGGGAATGCTGGCGATCACCGCCAACTGGACGTCCTGGGGCAGCGATGTGGAGATGCCGTTCGGATAGATGCAATTGTCATTAAGTCCTTCTGGTTCAAGGAAAATTTGATGACTCTCGCGGTCTGCAAAGCGAGTGACTTTGTCTTCAATGGAAGGGCAATAACGCGGGCCGGTGCTGGCGATCTGGCCGGTATACATGGGCGCGCGATGGAGATTGGCGCGGATGACAGCGTGGGTTTCAAGCGTGGTGCGGGTGATGCCGCAGGAAATCTGAGGCGTGATGATCTGGCGGGTCAGGAAAGAGAAAGGTGAGGGCGGATCGTCGCCGGGCTGCATGGTAAGCGAGGCCCAGTCGATGGTGCGGCCATCAAGGCGGGGTGGCGTCCCAGTCTTGAGCCGCCCCATCTGAAGCCCAAAGCCATACAGGGTCTTGGAAAGGCCAAGGGAGGGCGGATCGGCTTTGTCAGCGTCTGCGGTGTGGGCCGCCATCCGGCCGGCCGGAAATTGGGTCTCGCCGATATGAACCAGGCCCCGCAGGAAGGTGCCGGTGGTGAGGACGATCGAGGCGGCGCGAATTTCTTCGCCCGTGGCAATAAGAACGCCGCTCACCTTGCCATCCTGCAAAATCAAGTCTTCGGCGCTGGCTTCGCGGATATCGAGACCGGAAATGCTGCGCAGCATGGACTGCATTGCTGCGCGGTAAAGCGCGCGATCCGCCTGAGCCCGCGGGCCGCGCACAGCGGGGCCCTTGCGGCGGTTGAGGAGGCGGAATTGGATTCCCGCGGCATCGGCCACCCGGCCCATCAGGCCGTCCAGCGCATCGATCTCACGGACCAGATGACCTTTGCCCACCCCGCCGATGGCGGGATTGCAGGACATCTCGCCCAAAGTGCCGAATTTGTGGGTGAGGAGCAGCGTTCTCGCGCCGGCGCGGGCGGACGCGGCTGCCGCCTCGCAGCCGGCATGGCCGCCGCCGATCACGATGACGTCCGGTTTAATGCCGTAGTGGGCGCTCATGCGGCCGGTCCATACGCGCTTCCGGGAAAAAACGCCACCCGGACAGAGGGGTGCGGAAGCCTTACTGTTTAAAGCCGGTCAAGGTGATCACGGTGTTGCCGGTATAGTCCGGCGCGGAGGTCAGAACGGCGATGATGCCCTTGCTGTTGCCGTTGATCGCAAAGGAATAGGTCGGTCCGGTGTAATAGCTGATCGTGCCCCTGCCGTCCGCGTTGAGGGAATAGGTTCCCTTCACACCGCCGGTGATGGTGACATGGCCTTTGCCGTCAAAGCTCAGCATGCCGATTCCGCCTCCGGCACCCGAGGCGGGGTTGGCGGTCCATTTGCTCTCCACAAAGGGGAAATTCCCCTTCAAATTCGCCGTCCTGTAGACTTTCGGCGTCACGGATTGCAGCACGGCGGTGCCGGTTCTCACCGAACCGTCAGCAAAGCCTCCCGTCTGATACAGCACCATGTCATGAGAGAGACCGGCCGCGGTGCCTCCAGCCTCAAAGGCGATGGTGACACCGCCGGTAAAGCTCACCGTGCCCGTGCCATCGGGATTGACCACATATGTTCCGCTCAGCGAACCGTCGGTCGCGGTGGTGGGACCGGCGGCCGACCCGTAGACGGAGGTGAAATTCGCACTCACATTGTTGACCCCGTCGAAAGTGACCACGCCCAGGATCGCGCCCTGCTGGACGCCGGGGTCCGGATTCCAGACATTCAGCATAAAGCTGTAATTGCCCTTCAAATTCGCGCCAGTGAACGTCAGCGCATTTGCGGTACCGGCCGACGCCGCTGCCAGGAAAAACGCCGCCGCAACGAAGGCCACAATCCGTCCGATCACATTTTTCATGATGCTGCCTCCTTTATTTCCAAATTCGATGTCGGGAAAAGCAAACCGCCGCCCTTGACGCGGCGGAGAATTGTAGAACTCTAACATCAATTCTGCGCGTCGAAGATGTGACACGGCCGCTGGCGACTTGGTTGCAGCTATTTGCCGATGCAGAAGTCGCGGAAGACCGAATCGAGAATTTCCTCGACATCCACGGCGCCGGTGATGCGGCCGATGGCGCGCATGGCAAGGCGCAAATCCTCGGCGAAGAGTTCTGCTTGGCTTGCGGTTTCGGCCTGGTGCAAAGAAGCGAGCGCTTCTCCCAGCGCATGGCGATGACGCGGCCGGGTGAGGGCGGGACTGTCTGAAGGGCTTTCAAGCCGCTGCGCGACCAGCGTTTTCAACGCCTCCAGCAATTCCGGGACACCGTGCCCGGTCTTCAAGGAGAGGCAAAGCCCGTCGCGGCTTCGGAAAGAGGCAAGATCGCTCTTGTTCCAGACAATGAGGTCGGGCTTGAGACCGGTGGGGAATTGCGCATTGCTGCCGCTGCCGTCCAGCAAAAGCAAAGTAAGATGGCTGGCTTGCGCCTCGGCGCGGGCGCGGCGCACGCCTTCGGCTTCGATGACGTCGCCGGTTTCGCGCAGGCCTGCCGTGTCGGAGACATGAACGGGATAACCCCCCAGATTGAGGCGGGTGGCGATCACGTCCCTGGTGGTGCCGGGAATCTCCGACACAATGGCGACATCGCGCCGGGCAAGCGCATTGATCAGAGAGGATTTGCCGGCATTGGGCGGACCGACAATGGCCAGGCGCAGGCCCTCCCGCAGCGCTTCGCCGCGCCCGGAATCGTCGATATGCCGTTGTATTTCCGTCGCTATTTGCTTCGCTAGCCGACGGGAGGCAGCGAACTCCCCCTCCCCAACCCCGTCATCGGAAAAATCTATGGCGGCTTCGGCGTGGGCCAGCGCCCTGAGAAGACGGGTACGCCAATCTTCATAAAGCGCGGCCAAGGCACCGTCATATTGGTGGAGCGCCTGGCGCAGCTGGGCCGGGGTCTCGGCTTCGGCAAGGTCGGCAATGGCCTCGGCCTTGGTGAGATCCAGGCGGCCATTTTCCACCGCCCGGCGGCTGAATTCCCCGGCTTCGGCGGGACGAAGGCCCAATTCCGCAAACGCCGCGAATACGGCCTCGCGCACCGCCCGGCCGCCATGGACATGGAATTCGGCCACGTCTTCGCCGGTGAAGCTGGCGGGAGCGGGAAACCAAAGGACCAACGCCTGGTCGAGCGTCGCCCCTTTCCAGCAAAGGCGGCGCAGGCCGGCATGGCGAGGCGGCGGCGGCGTACCGGCCAGGGCTTGGATCGCGCCCGCCGCAGCGGGGCCGGAGACCCGCACCACCGCCAGGCCGGCGCGGCCGGGGGCGCTCGCCAACCCGAAGATCGTATCTCTGCTCAGGCCTTGTCCTTCTTGCCGGCCACCAGGCGGGCGCTGTCCCAGAGGAATTTCTGGAATTGCTCAAACGCCTTGGCGCCCCCTAGCGGCATCCAGGCCTGCATCATGGCCTCAGGATCGCCGGTATCGAAAGCGGCTTTGAGACGGCCCTGCATTTCTTCCATCATCTGCTGCTGCAGCGGCACCACGTCCGGCAGGCCCATCATGGCGCGCGCCTCCTGCGGGGTCATGTCCACTTCGATATGCACCTTCATCGCATTCCTTCCCCGATCCCTGGCCCAATCCCTTAGCAAGTCTGGTCATTTCCGGGCCAGCGGGCTAAGAAGCGCGGCCCAAAACAAACCACCGGCAAAGACCCTCAAAAAAAGCCCCAACAGCATGGGGCGCAGCGGATGAAACCATGACTGCCAATTTGGCTGCCAATCTAGCCGACAGCATCAGCCCCTATCTTCGTTTGCACAAGGACAATCCCGTGGCCTGGCGGGTTTGGAGCGACGCCGTGCTCAGCGAAGCGCGGGAGACCGGCAAGCCCATCTTCCTTTCCATCGGTTATCTGGGCTGCCATTTCTGCCAGGTGATGAACCGCGAAAGCTTCAGCGATCCGGATACCGCCCAACTGCTCAACGACAATTTCATTCCCGTGCTGGTGGACCGGGAGGAGCGGCCGGACCTCGACCAGATCTACCAGGCCGCGGCCTCGGTGGTGGGCCATTCGGGCGGCTGGCCGCTCAATGTTTTTCTGACCGCGGAGGGCGTGCCCTATTTCCTGACCGGTTCCCTGCCCAAGGAAGACCGGATGGACCAGCCCTCCTTCCGCCGGGTGCTGACCGACATGGCCGCCATCTTCAAGGACCGGCCCGAAGAAGTGGCGCGCAATGTGACGGGGATACAGGACCAGCTCAACCAGCTGTTCAACCGCGACATGCAAGGCGGGCTCGACACCATCAAGATGGAAATGGCGGCGCTGCGCATCGGCCAGCGTTTCGATGTCTTCATGGGCGGACTGATCGGCACCCACAAATTCCCCTCCGTGCCGCTCTTGGAAGTGTTGTGGCGCGCCTATCTGCGCACCGGTGTGCCGCAATATATGCAGCTGGTCTCCACCACCCTGAACAACATGCTCTTGGGCGGACTCTATGACCATGTCGGCGGCGGCTTCTTCCGCTACACCATCGACGAGCGCTGGCTGGTGCCGCATTTCGAGAAATCCCTTTGCGACAATGCCCTGCTGATCGGCTTCATGACCGAGCTCTGGCAGTTCAACCGCAATGAGCTTTGCCGCGGCCGGGTCAACGAAACCATCGACTGGCTGTTGCGCGAAATGAAGCTGGAAGGCGCCTTTGCCTGCAGCCAGGCGCCGGAGGCGGAAGGAGAGGAAGGACGCTATTACGTCTGGAGCGAGGCGGAGATCGATGCCGCGCTGGCCGGCACTTTCTCGGCCCGCTTCAAGCAGGTCTATGGCGTCAAGCGTGACGGCGATTACAACGGCAAGAATATCCTGCGCCGCCTCGGCATCGCCCAGCCCAGCGAGGCTGACGAGGCCCTGATGGCGCGGCAGCGCGCCATTCTCTTGGAAGCGCGCAACAAGCGGGTGCGGCCGACGCGCGACGACAAGCTCCTGGCGGACTGGAACGGCTTTGCCATCCGCGCGCTGGCCTTTGCCGGCGCCGCCTTCGACCGCGCCGACTGGATCGAGGCGGCCGCGACCGCTTTCGACGGCGTCGTGCGCCTGATGGAAAAGGATGGCGTGCTTTACCATGCCTGGGCGGACGGCAAACCGGGACCCAAAGGCTTCGCCGACGACTATGTCCATATGGCGGAAGCGGCGCTGCAACTCTATGAGGCGACCGGCGAGCGGCGCTATGTCGAGAAGGCCAAGGCCTGGGTGGGCACGCTGGAGGCGAATTTCTGGGATACGGTGAGGGGCGGCTATTATTTCACCGGCCATGACGCGGAACGGCTGATAATCCGTATAAGGATGATCTTCGACCAGCCGGTCCCTTCCGCCAATGCCGCGATGATCTCGCTCCTGACCCGGCTGGCGCTTATCACCGGCGAGCATGGCTATGGCATGAAGGCGCAGATGGTGCTCCAGGCCTTTGCCGGGGAATTTGCCAGGAGTTGGGCGTCCTGCGGCGAATTCCTCAATGGTTTCGAGACTTTCGCCACCGGCCTGCAAATGGTGGTGGTGGGACCCAGAACCGACCCGCGCACCCGCGAACTGGTCCGCGCCATCTGGGGCAAATCCATGCCCAACCGCCTTCTCATCCAGGTGGAGGCGAGCGAAGAACTGCCCGCCAACCATCCCGCCTTCGGCAAGCCGATGGAAAACGGCCAGCCCACCGTCTATCTTTGCCAGCGCAACAACTGCTCGCCGCCTTATACCGGCGCGGTCTCCTTGAGCCAGGTGCTGACACTGCCCCAGCAGCAGGCGCCGGCAGCATGATTTCCTACTATGAACCCCCTCTGCCTTCGCACGCGACGGCCGCGAGCGGCCTGCGTGCTACGGCATCTCCCCCTTCCCGGTGCTTCGCACCGAAGGGGGAGGCGGGCCTTAGCTTGCGTCAAGAAACGCCAACCTAGAGAAAGCGGAGTTTCATGGCTGGAGAGACCGTAAGCATCAAAAGCAAGGACGGAAATTTCTCCGGCTATCTGGCCAGTCCCGCGTCCGGGCGCGGGCCCGGCATTGTGGTGATCCAGGAGATTTTCGGGGTCAACAAGGTGATGCGCGATATCGCCGACGGGCTTTCCTCGCGCGGCTTTTTCGCCCTGGTGCCCGATCTTTTCTGGCGGATCGAGCCGGGCGTGGAGCTGACCGACAAAAGCGAGGCGGAGTGGCAAAAGGCTTTCGGCCTGATGCAGAAATTCAACATGGACAAGGGCGTGGAGGATATCCAGGCAAGCCTGGATATCTTACGCAAGATGAAAGGCGCGACCGGCAAAGTGGGAGCCTTGGGCTATTGCCTGGGTGGCCAACTTGCCTTTTTGACCGCCTGCCGCACCGACAGCGATGCGTCCGTGGGTTATTATGGCATCCGCATCGAGGAGCGGCTGGAGGAGGCCAAACACCTCGCCCATCCCCTGATGCTGCACATCGCCGAGGCGGACGACTATGTAAAGCCGGAGGCGCAGAAGAAGATCACCGCGGCGCTGAAAGCAAATCCCAAAGTCACCATCCACACCTATCCGCAGATGAATCACGCTTTTGCGCGGGTGGGCGGCAAGCATTACGACAAGGCCTGTGCCGATCTCGCCAATGTGAGGAGCCAGACGTTCTTCCGCCAACATCTGAGTTAGGCCCTTCCGGAGAATCCCATGATCAAAGCCATCCGCATCCAGAAGCCGGGCGGGCCGGAGGTTCTGGAATATGTGGATTACGATTTGCCGCCGCCGGCGAAGGGCCAGGTGCGGGTCAAACACAGGGCGATCGGGGTCAATTTCATCGATATCTATCACAGGAGCGGGCTTTATCCGCTGCCGCTGCCCACCGGCCTGGGCTCCGAAGCGGCCGGGGTGGTGGATGCATTGGGTGAGGGCGTCACCGGTTTTCGGATCGGCGAGCGGGTGGGTTATTGCAGCGGCGGGATCGGCGCCTATGCCGATGCCAATAACGTGGGCGCCGACCGGCTGGTGAAACTGCCCGATGGGATCAGCGACGAGATCGCGGCAGCTTCGCTGCTCAAGGGCATGACGGCGCAATATCTGCTTTGCCGCACCTATTCGGTCAATCCCGGCGAAACCATCCTCTTCCATTCCGCGGCCGGCGGGGTGGGGACAATCGCCTGCCAATGGGCCAAACATCTGGGCGCCACCGTGATCGGCACAGTGGGAAGCGAGGCCAAGATCGCGCTGGCAAAGGCCAATGGCTGTGACCATGTGCTGCTTTTAAGCGATGACTGGAAAAGCAAAGTGCGGGAGATCACCGGCGGGGCCGGTGTTCCGGTCGTTTATGATTCCGTGGGCAAGGATACGTTCGAGGCCTCGCTCGATTGCCTGAAACCGCGCGGAATGATGGTGACGTTCGGCAATTCCTCCGGTCCGGTGCCGCCTTTTGCCCCGGCGGTCCTGTCGCAAAAGGGCTCCCTGTTTCTCACCCGGCCGACCCTGTTCCATTACATCGCCACGGCCAAAGAAGTGCAGGAGACGGGCAATGACCTGTTCGAGGTGCTGCTGTCGGGCGCTGTGAAGATTTCCGTGAACCAGCGCTATGCGCTGAAAGACGCCGCCCAGGCGCAAACGGACTTGGCCAGCCGGAAGACGACGGGTGCCACCGTCCTTATTCCCTAGTATCGCGGCTCGTGGAACTGCTCGTCGAAATTCTCACCGAGTTCGTCCTTCAAATCGTTTTCCAAATCTTATTAGACATTGGATTGCATGCGCTCAAAGAGGGCGTCTATCCGACAAACCCAATCCTGTCGACTATAGGTACAGTGCCTTGGGGAACGATTGCCGGCGCCATCAGCCTGTGGCCGTTTCCACATTTATTCATCACGCATACGGTCTATCGGATGGCAAATATCGTGGTCACCCCGCTTGCGGCAGGCCTTGCGATGATGCTGCTGGGCAAATTTCAACAAAAGCGTGGCCGCATACCTCTGTGGCTGGACCATTTTGGGCACGGTGCCCTATTCGCTCTTGCAATGAGTTTGACGCGATATTTCTTCGCGCATTAGGGCCGACGGCCGAAAGGCAATGTTCAGCGCGGCCACCAATCCGCGGTTCCGGCGTTCACAAAAGACAGCCCGGATGCAAGACCATGAGTTCGCCGCTGGCCGAACGTATTGTGCATGTGCCCGAACTTTACAAGCAGGGCGATAAATCCACTGCGGTTCTTTTGAAAGAGGCAGGCCTGCCGGACGCGCCGGCCCCGCTCTCCGCACCCGACATCGAAAACGCCCTCAAAAAGGAACCGGGATTGACCGACCTGTGGCTGGAACGCGGCCGCGACCAACGCTTCGCGGGCGGGTGGGCGATCGAGTGCGGCGATCACAGCTACCGGATACGCAACTATGCCGATGGAGAGGCCCTTACGGAAAACGATCGCCTCAGGGCCACCGCCGAGTTTATTGCGCGCTATACCGGGGTCATCCGTGACGTGCTGCGCCGCTTTCACTGACGCCGCCGGCTGCCTATTTGGCAGGCGTGCCTGAAAATTCGCCGTTATTTGTTCCAGTCGCCATCAAAGGACGGCATAAGCGCGATCAGGCTGAACAAAAGCGCAATCACGCCAAACGCCAGAAATCCATCACTCATGGGCTTCCTCCTGCCCGCGATAACGCGCGGAAAGAATTTTTGCCGCGAGGTAAATTTTCCTCGCCGCCATCTTGGACGCCTCTATCTTAGACAAAGATAAGTTAAAGCGGCGTTGGCGTTCCGGATGAACCGATATGGCCCCGCCAACCGGGCCGAGCCGCCCGTGCGAAAAGAAGGTGAGCGTAGCTGGCTCGAGAGCCCGCGAAGAGTTGAGCGGCAAATACCGTCAGGTGTTCATCGATTCGAAGAAGTCGGAATTGTTCTTCGACTGCCGCAGCTTTTCGAGCAGGAATTCGATGGCGTCCACCGTGCCCATCGGCGAGAGGATGCGGCGCAGCACATAGGTCTTGGCGAGCGTGCCTTTCTCGACCAGGAGCTCGTCCTTGCGGGTGCCGGAGCGCATGATGTCGATGGCGGGGAAGACGCGCTTGTCGGCGACCTTGCGGTCCAGGATGATTTCGCTGTTGCCGGTGCCCTTGAACTCTTCGAAAATCACTTCGTCCATGCGGCTGCCGGTGTCGATCAGGGCGGTGGCGATAATGGTGAGTGAACCCCCTTCCTCGATATTGCGGGCGGCGCCGAAGAAGCGCTTGGGGCGCTGCAGCGCGTTGGCGTCCACGCCGCCGGTCAGCACCTTGCCCGATGAGGGGACCACGGTGTTGTAGGCACGGCCCAGCCGGGTGATGGAGTCGAGCAGGATCACCACATCGCGCTTGTGTTCGACCAGGCGCTTGGCCTTCTCGATCACCATTTCCGCCACCTGGACATGGCGGGTGGCCGGTTCGTCGAAGGTGGAGGAGATCACTTCGCCGTTCACCGTGCGCTGCATGTCGGTGACTTCTTCCGGCCGCTCATCGATCAGCAGCACGATCAGATAGACTTTGGGATGATTGGCGGAAATCGCCTTGGCGATGTTCTGCAGGATCACGGTCTTGCCGGTGCGGGGCGGCGCGGTGATCAGCGCGCGCTGGCCCATGCCCTGGGGCGAGACGATGTCGATCACCCGGCCGGTCTTGTCCTTGATGGTGGGGTCGTCCAGCTCCATCTTGAGCCAGCGGGTGGGATAGAGCGGGGTGAGGTTGTCGAAATGCACCTTGTGCTTGATCTGCTCCGGGTCCTCGAAATTGATGGTTGAGACCTTGAGCAGGGCGAAATAGCGCTCGCCATCCTTGGGGGCGCGGATCGGACCTTCCACCGTATCGCCGGTCCTGAGGCCGAAACGGCGGATCTGGGAGGGCGAAACATAGATATCGTCGGGGCCGGGCAGATAATTGGATTCCGGCGAGCGCAGGAAGCCGAAGCCGTCCTGCAGGGTCTCGACCACGCCCTGGCCCATGATGTCGACATTGCGCTCGGCCAGCTCCTTGAGGATGGCGAACAGCATGTCCTGCTTGCGCATGGAGGAGGCGTTTTCGATCTCCAGGTCCTCGGCAAAAGCCAGGAGGTCGGCGGGTTTCTTGTTTTTGAGATCCTGCAGCTTCATCGACTGCAGGCCTTCTTGGACGGTCATGGTGGTCAGCTACCTTGGAAGTCAGGAGAATGAATCCGGTGAATGGGGGGCGACCCTCAAATGTTTCATCGGGAGTTGTTTGACCCCGACCGTCAAAATCCCAAATCTTGAGAAATTTTGCCGGCCCCGGCCTGCCGGCGATTGCTCGCGGAAAACCTTCGGGGTCGAAAGGGGAACAGGGGATTTATAGCCTGATTTGGAGCGCTTGCAAAGATGGCTTCTCTCTCCCCGCCAGCGCTACGCGCGGGAAGAAAGCCCGGGAACGCTGCACCGTCATTGAAATGAAGCATCAGGAGAAGGGCTGGACGATGACCAGAATGACGATGAAGACCATAAGAACCGCAGGAACTTCATTAACGATACGATAAAAACGGGCGCTGTGGGTGTTGCGGTCCTCCGCAAAAGCCCGCCAGCAGCGGACAAAAAAACCGTGAACACCGCTCAAGACCACCACCAGCGCGAATTTGACCTGCAGCCAAGTGTCGAGATAGGCGCCGGTGAGCCAAGCCAGCAGTGGCCCCAGGATCCAGACCGCGATCATGGCGGGATTGGTAATGCCCTTGAGCAGCCGGCGCTCCATCACCTTGAAGCGCTCACTTCCTTCCGAGCCGGGCTTTGTCTCGGTATGATAGACAAAGAGACGCGGCAGATAGAGCATGCCGGACATCCACGCGATCACCGCGATCACATGAAAGGCCTTTATCCAGTCGATGTAGTTCGACAGGGAATTGCGCAGCGCGTCCATCAGGAATCCTTTCCGTAACCAAGCTTGCCGCAGCGGCAAAATTCCGGCGGACAAAAAGGCGGGCCGCCGCCGATCATGCCGCTGGCGGCCAATGCCCGCCGAACCAGGCCGGCCAGGCCGGCGATAAATTCAGGAGCGGCCCCCACTGTTGCAGCGCGGCGATAATCGGGCACGCCTGAAGCGCGTGCAAGTTTTCCATACTCTATGTCCAGTTCCACCAGAGTCTCGGAGTGCTCGCTGACAAAAGCGATAGGTGCGACGATGACGCCTTTGCCTTCCCGGCCGGCTCTGATGATTTCGGCATCGGTGGCCGGCTCCAGCCATTTCAACGGTCCCACCCGGCTCTGGTAGCAGACGCGCCAATCCAGGCCTCCTATCCCCAGCGTATCCACAAGGGCCTGCGCAGTCCGTTCGACCTGCCATTGATAGGGATCGCCGTCGGCCACCACCCTCCGGGGCAGACCATGGGCGGAAAGCAGCAAGCGGTAAGAGAGACCCGGCCGCAGATTTTGCATCGCCGCGCGAATCCTGCCGGCAGCGGCTTCGATAAAACCGGGTTCCTGCGGGTAGCAACAAACTTTGGCCGCCGGCTGGGTCAAGCCGGCCTTCCTGGCGGCACGATCCCAGTCCAGGAAGGAAGACGCTGTGGTCGTGGTGGAGAACTGGGGATAAAGCGGTAGGACGACAATGCGGTCGGGAGAAAACGCTTTGACGGCCGGCACAACATCGCCGCTGAAAGGAGACCAGTACCGCATCGCGACAAACGCCCGGACTTCCATGTCCGGCGTGGACAGTTTCTCCATGAGCGCCCGTGCCTGTCCTTCCGTTTCTTCCAGGATGGGCGAGCGCCCGCCTATATGGGCGTAAATCTTCTTCGCTATCGGCGCCCGCCGCCTGGCGATAAGCCAGGCCAGGGGAAGACGAAACAGCCAGGGCAGACGGATGATTGCACGATCGGAAAACAGGTTGAAGAGAAACGGTTCAACCGCTTCGAGGCTGTCCGGCCCACCGAGATTGAACAGGACAATCGCTAACTTCACAGCTCAACCTTCATAAAGACAAAGAGACTAAAGGAATTGATGAAATTGTTGTTTGCTATGTGAATCTGTGGAGGCTTTGACGGAAAGACGCCGGTTCAAGGTCTTATCACGGGATTTGTTCGCCAAACTGTCCCAAAATGCTATCCTTGTCATCCTTCTCTCATGCACATTCTTCTTCTGAAGACGACTCGTTGTGGCCAAACCGTGCATGGCTGAGGACCTTTCTGGATAAAAACGGGAAAGATAGTGGAAAAAAAGTTTCATGTGCATCTGGTCTCGGATTCGACCGGTGAAACCTTGAATGCGCTCGCCAATGCTGCGCTGGCGCAATTCGAGGATGTCAATGTCCAGATTCATTTCTATGCCCTGGTGCGCAGCGAGCATCAGTTGGGACGGGCTTTGGATCATATCGCCACCGCGCCGGGGCTGGTGTTCTTCACCCTCGCCAATCAAAGGCTGCGCGACAAGCTGGTGGCACGGTGCGACAGCCTGTTGATGGAATGTGTGGATGTGCTGGAAGGACCGGTTTCGGCATTGAGGCAGTTCCTTGGCACCGCGGAGACGCACAAAGTGGGCCGCCAGCACCAGGTGGACCAGCGCTATCTGGAGCGCATCGAGATCCTCAATTTCTCCATCGCCCATGATGACGGCCAGTCCTTGGACACGATCAGCGATGCCGAGGTGATTCTCACCGGCGCCAGCCGCACCTCCAAGACCCCCACTTGCGTCTACCTCGCCATCCGCGGGGTGAAGGCTGCCAACGTACCGCTGGTGCCCAACACCGCACCCCCGCCGGCGCTGCTGGAAGCCAGGAAGCCCCTGATCGTGGGTCTCTGGGTTGCGCCGGACCGCCTGGTGCAGGTAAGGCGCAACCGGCTCGCCAGCATGGGCGAGGGACGCGATACCGGTTATGTCGATCTCGACCTGGTGCGGGAGGAGATCAACGCCACCCGCCGGCTGTTCGAGCAGCAAGACTGGCCCTCGATCGATGTCTCGCGCCGCTCGATTGAGGAAACCGCGGCGGCGGTGATGAATCTCCTGGCCGAACGGCAAGACCGGACATGAGCCGTCTGATACTGGCATCGGCAAGCCTGTCGCGGCAGCGCATGCTGACCGCGGCGGGCGTGGCGTTCCGGGTGGTGCCCGCCAATCTGGATGAGGCGGGCCTGATTGCCGGCCTTTGGGACAAAGGCGCGGAGGCGGAAGAGGTCGCGACGGCCCTGGCGGCGGAAAAGGCGATGGTGGTATCGCGAAGGACGCCGGGTGCATTGGTGCTGGCGGGCGACTCGGTTTTGGCTTTGGAGCGGGAGATCATCTCCAAATGCGAGAGCCTGCCGGCGCTGAAGCTGTTGCTGATGAGATTGTCCGGACAGACACACCGGCTGATCTCTGCGGCTTCGCTGGCGCGGAACGGCAAGGAGATCTGGCAATATACCGGCGTGGCGCAGCTGACCATGCGGCGGCTGAGCGAGGCTTTTGTCGATGCTTATCTCGCGGCGGAAGGCGAGGCACTGCTTTCCAGTGTGGGGGGATATCATTATGAAGGCCGCGGCGCACAGCTCTTTGCCGCCGTCGAGGGCGATGCCTTTACCATCATGGGACTGCCCTTGCTGCAGGTTCTGGCGGCTTTGAGAGAAGAGGGAATTCTTCCGGCATGACCAGGCCTATTTCATGACAAGACAGGTCTCATGACGAGACGGGCGGGCATTATCGGTTGGCCGGTCGGCCATTCCCTGTCGCCGCTGCTGCACGGCTATTGGCTCAAGGAATATGGCATTGACGGCGAATATCTGCGCCTGCCGGCCCGGCCGGATCAGTTCGTGGAGAAGGTCGGACAAGCCCGTGCACAAGGTTTTTCCGGACTGAATGTCACGGTGCCGCACAAAGAAGCGGCCTATCAGCTGGCCAAGACACGCGACAAGGCGGCGGAGTTTTGCGGCGCGGTGAATCTGCTGGTGTTCGCGGCTGACGGAATTGCCGGCCGCAACACCGATCATGCCGGGCTGGAGAAAAACCTGGAAGAAAAGCTCGGACCGGACGCCCTCAACGGCAAAACCGTGATCCTGCTGGGTGCGGGTGGCGCGGCCCGGGCGGCGATCCTGGCCCTGGACCGGCTCAAGGCGGCGCAGATCCATGTGCTCAACCGCCACCAGGCGCGGGCGGAGAAGCTGATCCATGATCTGGAACTGAAGGCCAAAGCCAAGCTGGTGCCGGGTCCGCTTTCGGCTTTTTCGTCTGTTGCCGGAGCCGCCGCATTGCTGCTGAACACAACCAGCGCCGGGATGGCCGGCAATGAAGCCCTGGCCTTGGATTTGCCGGCGCTGCCGGTGGCGGCCGCGGTCTGCGACATCGTCTATAACCCGCTTGAGACGGAACTTTTGAAAGAGGCTGCCGCGCGAGGCCACAAGGTGATCGACGGGCTGGGCATGTTGATGCTTCAGGCGGTGCCTTCGTTCGAAGCTTTTTTCGGAGTGCGGCCGGAGGTGACGCCGGGTCTGCGCGCCGTGCTGACCAAGGCGCTTCATGGCGGATAAGCCGTTCGTCATCGGGCTTACCGGCTCTATTGCCATGGGCAAGAGCCAGACCGCCGGATTGTTCGCCGAAGAAGGCATTCCCGTGCACGATGCCGATGCCGTCATCCATCAGCTGTACGGCAAAGGCGGGGCGGCGGTGGACAAGATCGCGGCGGCCTTTCCGGAGGCCGTAAAGGACGGCGCGGTGGACCGGAAAATATTATCCGGGTTGGTCGCGAATAATCCGGATGCTCTGAAGCGGCTGGAGATGCTGGTGCATCCGCTGGTGGCGGCGTCGCGTGAGGCGTTTGAGGCCGCGGCCAGGGCGAGGGGCGACGATATCGTGCTCCTGGATATCCCGCTTTTGTTTGAGACCGGCCTCGAAGGAACGCTTGACGCCGTGGTGGTGGCAAGCGCGCCCGGCCAAGTGCAGCGCGAACGCGCCCTGGCCCGGCCCGGCATGAGCGAGGAGAAATTTGCCGCGCTGGTATCGCGCCAGATGCCGGATGTGGAAAAGCGGGCGCGCGCGCATTTCGTGGTTGTCACCGACAAGGGCGTGGAACACGCTCGCCAGCAGGTGAAAATGATTCTTGCGGCCATCCGGGAAAAGATTCAAAAGAGCTGATGCGCGAGATTGTCTTCGATACCGAGACGACCGGGTTTGAGCCAAACGATGGGCGCGGCCCCCGCGGCTTTCGCGAAGCGAAGGTCGCCATAAAAAAGACGATGCGGGATGCGTGAAATAGTATTCGACACCGAGACGACCGGGTTTGAGCCAAACGATGGGCACCGCATCGTGGAAATCGGCTGCGTCGAGCTGATCGATCATTTCCCCACCGGAAGGTCCTTCCAGGCCTATCTCAATCCCGAGCGGCCGGTTCCGATCGAGACCCAGCGCGTCCATGGCCTCACCGACGAGTTCTTGAGCGACAAGCCCGTCTTTGCCCAGGTGGCGGAGGATTTTCTCGCCTTCATCGGCGATGCGCCCCTGGTGATCCACAATGCCTCGTTCGACATCAAATTCATCAATGCGGAATTGGCGCGCGCCGGCCATCCGGTCATTCCGCTTGCCCGCGCCATCGACACGATCGAGATCGCCAAACGCAAGCTTCCCGGCGCGCGCTATTCCCTGGATGAGTTGTGCAAGCGGTTTGGCGTGGACCTGACCGCACGGTCGAAACATGGTGCGCTGCTGGATGCCGACTTGACCGCCCAGGTCTATCTGGAACTGGTCGGCGGGAGGCAGCGCGGGCTGGCGCTGGCGCCGGTGGAGATCGCCGCCGTGGCGGAGGACACCGAAGTCCTGCGCGCCTATGTCCGGCCACGCAAGCTGGAATCCCGGCTCTCGGAGGCCGAGCTTGCCGCCCACATGGCATTCATCGTCAGCGAATTGGGCGAAAATGCCTTGTGGAGTTTATAGGAGCGTCGGCCAGGAAAAGTGTGAAGCGGTTTTCCGTAGGCCGCGCGACCAAAAAAAGAGCGTCGGCCAGGAAAAGTGTGAAGCGGTTTTCCGTAGGCCGCGCGACCAAACGGCTCGGCTAGGACAAGGATTTCTAAGCTCGCCTCGCTGGCTAAGAAATCCTAAGCCCGCGACCAAGAATTAAGCTGAGCCGACGGGCTGTTGAGCGGCCTGGGCCATCCGCTGCTGATAAAGGCTGGCGAAATCGATGGGTTCGATCACCAGGGGCGGCATGCCGCCGTCACGCACCACATCGGCCACCACCCGGCGGGCGAAGGGGAACATCAGGTGCGGCACCTGAATCAGGAGCAATTGCTGCACCGCTTCTTCGGGGACATTGGTGAGCCGGACCAGGCTGGCATAAGCCAGTTCCAGCATGAAAAAAGTGCGTTCCTCATTGCTGGCCTTCACCCGCAAATGAAACACGACCTCATAATGATCGGGGCCCACCGGACGGGCCTTGAGATCCACCCCCATATCCATGTTGGGGCTGCCGCTAAATCCCGTCGGAGCGCCGGGATTCTCGAAGGAAAGGTCTTTGACATATTGGCCCATGATCTGGAGATTGGGCTGTCTTTCACTGCCTGCGCCGCTCATGTCATGGTCCTTCGAGGAAATCGGCCCGCGCGCTAGCATGGATCGCACGCCGAGTTCAAGTTCTGGGACCCGGTCTTGAACCGGAGAGGCGTGACCCCGGCGTCGCCTTGTGCGTTATAAATCTGGACCCTGCAAACCGGTAAGGATAGGGTTCCCGCGGGGTGGGCCGGGACGATGTTGGATAGTGAGATGCCGGACTCGCAACTGATTGGAATCCTGATTGCGGCCATGGTGGCCGGCGCCGTGCTGTTCCGCCTTTATACCGTGCTGGGCCGCCGCACCGGGCATGAGCCGCAGCCCGACAACCGCACCCTGGCGCCCACACCCTTGCGGGATGTGCGTGCTGTGCAATCGGTCGAGCCGCCGCCGGCCGAAGGCGCCTGCGCCCGTGGCCTCCTGGACATTGAAATGGCCGATCCCAGCTTCGACCGGGACCATTTCCTCAAAGGCGCCCGCTCGGCTTATGAAATCATCCAGAACGCCTATGCCGAAGCCGACCGGCTGACCTTGCGCCCGCTTCTCTCGGACGAGGTTTATGCCGCCTTTGAGCGCGAAATCACCGCCCGGCCGGGCGCCCAGCCGCGCCTGGCCAAAATCAATGATGCGCGCATTGTGGGCGCGGAATTGACCGGCAAGCTCGCGGATATCACGGTGGCCTTCCGGGCCGGTTTCGAAGGCCCGGATGGAACGGTGCGCGAGGTGGCGGATCATTGGAGCTTCGCCCGCACCATCGGCGCGGCCGGTCCCAATTGGACGCTGGTGGCGACTGCGGGCGAGCCCAGCTGAGCCGCCCGCGTCTCTTTCTCGTCTTGGCTGCGATAGCGGCGGCTGCGGCCCTGGGATTCTATTTTTGGGAAAGCACCAGGCCGGGGCCGTTGCGGCTGACCGAGGTTGCTTTTGACGATCTGCCGGGATGGCGGCAAAGTGACATGGCCCCGGCGCTGGCCGCCTTTGTCCGCAGCTGCTCTATCATTGCCGCCAAGCCCGCAGCCACGCCCATGGGCGGCAAAGGCTATGGCGGCATGGCGGCGGACTGGCTTTCCGCCTGTGGCGCCGCGAAAGGCGCGCCGCGTGATTTCTTTGAAGAGAACTTCGTGCCCTATCGGGTCAGCGCCGGCGGCGCGGCGCAGGGCCTGTTCACCGGTTATTACGAGCCCTTGATCGCGGGGAGCCGCACGCGGCAAGGCGCCTATCAGACGCCGGTTTACGGCCTGCCGCCCGATCTGGTGCGGGTGGACCTGTCGCTGTTTTCGCAGCGCTTTCAGGGCGAGCATATCTCCGGGCGGCTGGACGGGCGGCGGCTGGTGCCTTATGCGACCCGCGCCGATATCGACGCCCATGGCCTTGGGAACACCCGCATCCTGTTCTGGACGGATGATCCGGTGGCGCTGTTCTTTTTGCAGATCCAGGGTTCGGGACGGGTCAGGTTTGACGATGGGCCGAGCGAACGCATCGCCTTTGCGGGCGAGAATGGCAGACCCTATACCGCCATAGGCCGGGTCCTGATCGGCACCGGCGAACTCACGCGCGAACAGGTGTCGCTTGTGAGCATCCGCAAATGGCTCAGGGACCATCCCTCGCGCGCCCAGGCGGTGATGGAGGCGGACGCGTCTTTCGTGTTTTTCGGGGAGAAGCCGTTGGGCGATGCCGGCCTGGGCAGTCCGGGCACGGAAGGCGCCGCATTGACGCCCCGCGCCAGCCTGGCGGTTGATCCCAGGCAGCATGTGCTGGGCGCGCCTTTCTATGTCGATGCCATGCCGGTACGCGGACTCTTGATCGGGCAGGACACCGGGGGCGCGATCACCGGCCCGGTGCGCGGCGATGTCTTCTTCGGTTTTGGCGAAAAGGCGGAGAAAGATGCGGGATCCATGAAGGCGGACGGGCGTATGTATGTCCTCCTGCCCAAGAGGGTCGCGGAGAAAATGGGGAAAAGAAAAGATTTCCCATGAAGAAAAGAACGGTCAGCGAAGAGGAGAAGGTCCTTTTCCGCAAGGTGGTGGAGCATATCAGGCCCAAGCTGGCGGCCGGTAAAACGAGAAAAATACCGGCCAACGGCAAAGCGGGAGGAACCGGGCTGGATGGAAATACCCGCAAACGGATGCAACGCGGCGAGATCGAGCCCGCGGCGCGGCTTGACCTGCACGGCTTCACCCAGGAGGCGGCGCATCGCGCCCTGCTGTCTTTCCTGCGCGGATCACACCGGAGGGGCGTGCGTTTGACTCTGGTGATCACCGGCAAAGGCAATCCGAAAAAAGAAGGAGGGGGTGTCTTGAAGGCGATGGTGCCGCGCTGGCTGCATCAGCCGGAATTCGCCGCCCTGATCGCGGCCATCGAACCCGCCCATATCCGCCATGGCGGCGCCGGCGCGCTTTATGTGTATCTGCGTAAGTGAGGGCGGGCGGCAGCGCAAAAATGACTCTTGTGCATATTTTTCTGTCCGGGTGAAGAAAATGAAACAGGCGTTTCATACCGTGCAGGTTTCAACCCGGGGGCCGGGACTCTATGAGATCACCGGCGATTTGGCGGCCTTCCTGCGCGGCAAAAAAGACGGGCTGGTTACGTGTTTCATCCGCCATACCTCGGCTTCGCTGTTGATTCAGGAAAATGCCGATCCCGATGTGCAGAAGGATCTGCAGGATTTCTTCGCGCACCTGGCCAAAAGCGGGCCGCGCTTCCGCCACACCACCGAGGGGCCGGACGACATGCCGTCCCACATCCGTTCGGCGCTCACTCAGACGTCGATTTCCGTTCCGGTAAGAGATGGCAGGCCGGCATTGGGCACCTGGCAAGGGCTCCATGTCTTCGAGCATCGCGACGCGCCGCACCGGCGCGAGGTGCTGTTTCACTTCATTGGAGAGTAATTACCGTTTGCACCATGGATGACCGGCTCGGAGGCCGGCCATGAAGGACTAAGCTAAACCAGCTTTGACCGCCAATTCCTTGAGCGGGGTCTCGGGCCGCGCGCCGTAGTGCGAGATCACTTCCGCCGCGGCGGCCGCGCCCAGGCGGGCGGAATCCGCCAGGTTCTTGCCATGGGTGAGACCATAAAGAAATCCGGCGGCGAATTGGTCCCCGGCGCCGGTGGTGTCGATCACGCGGGCGACCGGCGCGGCGGGAATGGCATGGGTGACGCCTTCCTCCATCACCACGCAGCCTTTTGCCGAACGGGTGATGGCGGCGATGCCGCCCCAAGCTTTCGCCCTGGCGACCACGCCCTCGAAATCTTCTTCCTCAAACAGCGCCTTGGCCTCTTCCTCATTGGCGATCAGGATATTCACCTCGCGATCGAGCAGATGCAGGAATTCATCCCGGAAGCGGCCGACACAGAAGGAATCCGACAGCGACAGCGCCACCCGGCCGCCCGCGCCTTTCACCGCGGCGATGGCCTTGCGCGAAGCTTCCTTGGCCTTCTCCTCATCCCAGAGATAGCCCTCGATATATAGGATGCGGGCGGCCGCCACTTCTTCCTCATCCACATCGTCGGGCGTGAGTTCGCGGCAGGCGCCGAGATAGGTGCTCATGCTGCGCTGGCCGTCCGGCGTCACCGCGATCAGGCAGGAGGCGGTTGACGATCCGTCCCGCGTGGCAGGGGTGGCAAAGGTGATGCCATGGGTGCTCATGGATTTGCCGAAGACATCGCCAAGCCGGTCGTCGAAGACCTTGCCGATAAAAAGTCCCTTGCCGCCGAGCGACGCGAGGCCGGCCATGGTATTGGCGGCGGAACCGCCCGCCACTTCGTGCAGGATGCTGAGCGCCTGGCTGTGGTCGGAAAGCGCCTTGTGCAATTCCTTGGCACGGAACTCGTCGATCAAGGTCATGCCGCCCTTGGCGATGCGATGGGTCAGGAGAAAACGGTCGTCCACCGAGGCGATCACATCGACAATGGCATTGCCCAAAGCGGCGACGTGGTATTTTTTGTGCATGCTTTTTGCCTGTTCTCGAGAACCCGCTATAACGGCTTTTTGCATACGGAACTGGATGTATGTTGGCAAGCATCCGTTATTCGTCTCTTACCATCTGCCTGCTGGTGGCGGCCTGTGCCGCGCCCGCACCCGCGCCGGCCCCATCAGCGCCGCCTGTTCCGATGCCTGTGCCGCCGCCGGCACCCAGGGTCGAGGCGCCCAATTTCAACGGCCTGGCACCCGAGGCCTTGCGGGCAAGGCTGGGCAACCCGCAATTCTCCCTGAAGGACGGCGCGACCGAGATGTGGCGCTATGACAGCGGAAGCTGCCGCGCCATCTTCCTGTTCACCGGCAACCAGGTGAGCCGGGTGGAGACGATTCCCGGCGGCTCCGCCGCCGCGGATGCGGCCTGTCTTAATTCCTTGCGGAAGGCCTCGTAGAAACCTTCTTTTTCAAGCGAGGTTTTTCTGACGGCATTTCTTTGGTCTTGGCTGGAAAATGACAGAGATCGCGCACGACGCAGGCGGGGCACAAAGGTTTGCGCGCCACGCAAGTGTACCGGCCGTGCAGGATCAGCCAATGATGGGCGTGGCTGAGATATTTCTCGGGAACCCGTTTTTCCAAACCCAGCTCGACATCCAGAACGGTTTTGCCGGGAGCGAGACCGGTGCGGTTGGCGACCCGAAAAATATGCGTGTCCACCGCGATGGTGTTTTCGCCGAAGGCGACATTCAAGACCACATTGGCGGTCTTGCGGCCTACGCCGGGCAATTCCTCCAAGGCCTCGCGGGACGTCGGCACCTTGCCGCCATGCTTCTCGATCAGAAGCCTGGAAAGGGCGATGACGTTTTTCGCCTTGCCGCGATAAAGCCCGATGGTCTTGATCGCATCTGTGAGTTTTGCCTCCCCCAGGGCCAGCATTTTTTCCGGTGTGTCGACGGTCTTGAAGAGCGGCTCTGTCGCCTTGTTGACGGATTTGTCGGTGGCCTGGGCGGAAAGCACCACCGCGACCAGAAGCGTGTAGGGATTCTTGTATTTGAGTTCGGTCTTGGGATCGGGATTGTGTTTTTTGAGACGGGCGAAGAACTGTTCGATTTCGGCCCTGGTCAGCAACTTGACCATTAGAGCCCCAATACGTCGGTCATCCCATACAATCCGGGTTTTTTGCCCTGCCCCCAGCGTGCCGCGGCCAGCGCGCCTTTGGCGAAGATCGAGCGGTCTTCTGCCGAGTGCGAAAGGGTAATGCGTTCACCCGGGCCCGCCAGGATCACGTCGTGCTCGCCCACCACGCTGCCGCCGCGCAAAGACGCAAAGCCGATGCTGCCTTCGGCGCGCGGACCGTTATTGCCGGGGCGGCGATGCTGTTCCAGCGCCACGCCGCGGCCCCTGGCGGCCGCCGCGCCCAGAAGCAGGGCGGTGCCGGAAGGCGCGTCCACCTTCAGCTTGTGATGCATTTCCAGGATTTCGATGTCGAACTCAGGCAATGCCTTGGCCGCCTGCGCCACCAGCGCCGCCAGAAGCGTGACGCCCAGGCTCATATTGCCGGACTTGACGATCACGGCATGGCGGGCGGCGGCTTCGAGGCGCCGGTCATCGGCGGCGGAAAAGCCGGTGGTGCCGATCACATGGACAATGCGGGCCTGGGCCGCCAGCTCCGCCAGCATGGTCGAGACCATCGGACGGGTGAAATCGATCACCCCTTCCGCGGTTGTCAGCAGAGGCAGGGGATCGGCAGTGAGCTTGACGCCATTGGGCTGAAGTCCCGCCAATGTCCCGGCGTCCATGCCCAGATCGGGATGGCCTTCCGCTTCCAGCGCGCCCGTCAGCGTCACGCCGGCGTTCAGGGTGATCTCCCGCACCAGGGCGCGGCCCATGCGCCCGGACGCGCCCGCCACCACGATCTTCATCCCCGCCGCCATCGCCCTGCTCTAGACCTTTGTGTCGATCTTGTCGCCTGCCGCACCGGGAGGCTCCTGTGCCTGTTCCCGCCGCGCCACCGTGACCATGGCCGGACGCAGCAGCCGGTCGCCGATGCGATAGCCCGCCTGCACCACGTCCACGATCTCGCCGGGCGCCTTGCCGTTGCCGGGCACCTCGGCGATGGCCTGGTGCAGGTTGGGGTCGAACTTGCCCGAGGTCTCGACCGGCTTGACCCCGTAACGTTCAAGGGTCGCGAGCAATTGCCGGTCGGTTGCTTCCACGCCGTCCAGCACCGCCTTAACCTGGGGATCGGCCGCCTCGCGCAGGGCGGGCGGGCAAGCGGCCAGCGCGCGGGAGAAATTATCCGCGATGCCCAGCATGTCGCGGGCGAATTTGGTCACCGCATATTGTGAGGCTTCCGTCTTTTCCCGTTCGGCGCGGCGGCGGACATTTTCCACTTCGGCCAGGGCGCGCAAACGCTGGTCTTTGAGGTTTTCATTTTCGTTCTTCAGGGCCTCGAGGACTGCGAACTCCGCGCCGAACGGATTGTCGTTCGCGGTTTCGGGGGCCTCAGGTTTTTTTCCATCGTCACTCATGTCTGTCCTTTAAACTCAAAGCGGGATCCGGAAAAGTGTGAAGCGTTGCCGCTACGCTGCCGCTAGGCAACTTCCGTAAGATCGCGCGGCAATTAAATAACTTACGCAAGAAGCCGTCCAATGACTTTCGCGGTATGGTCCACCATGGGGATGATGCGGCCGTAATTGAGACGGGTGGGACCCAGCACGCCGATCACGCCCACGATCTTGCCGGCGGCGTTGGCGTACGGCGCGGCCACGATGGAAGAGCCGGAAAGGCTGAACAGCCTGTTTTCCGAACCGATGAAGATGCGCACCCCGTCGCCGTCCTTGGCCAGTTCCAGGAGACGGATCAGGTCGTTCTTGCGCTCTATGTCTTCGAACAGGGTACGCACCCGCTCGATGTCGGCCTGGGCCTCCACCGTGTCGAGGAGATGGGACTGGCCGCGCACGATCAGCACCTTGTCGTCGCCGCTTTCGGAAGGCTGGCTCAGAGTGGCGAGGCCTTCCGCCACCACTTTGGCGGTCAGGGCGTCCAGCATGGCGCGTTCGCTTTCCAGTTCGGCCAGAATCTCCGCCCGCGCCACATCGATGGTGCGGCCGGCCAGCCGGGCATTGAGATAATTGGAGGCCTCGATCAGCGCGGATACCGGCAGACCGGGCGGTGTATCGATGATGCGGTTTTCCACCTGCCCGTCCTCGCCCACCATGATCACCAGCGCCTTGCCCGGGCGGACGGCGACAAATTCCACATGCTTCAGGGGTGCGTCCTGCTTGGCGGTGACCACCAGACCGGCGCAACGCGACAGGCCGGCCAGGGATTGGGTGGCCTGGATCAACAGATCCTCGATGCGCCCGCCGGTCATGCGCGCCTCGATGGTGGCGCGTTCATCAGGGGCCAATTCGCCGATTTCCAGGAGCCCGTCCACGAACAGGCGCAGCCCGCGTTCGGTGGGCACCCGCCCGGCGCTGGTGTGTGGGGCGTAGAGCAGACCCATCATTTCCAGATCGGCCATCACATTGCGGATGGAGGCGGGCGAAAGCGTTAGCGGCAGGCGCTGGCTCAAGGTGCGCGAACCCACCGGCTCCCCCGAAGCCAGAAAGGCTTCCACCAAATGGCGGAAGACTTCGCGCGGGCGGTCGCCAAGCGGGATGGCGGAGCGGGAAGAGGGGCGCGGGTCCAACGTCATGCCTTTGACATTACAAGCTTTTCCGACAGGCCCAAGGGCTTATGGACGGGCCTGGACAAAGAGGCTAGGTAACCGCCCCACCCCGTAGCTTCAAGATATACGAGAGCCATGCGCACCTCCAACCGCGCCCCGGATCATCTCCGCGCCGTCAGCCTCACCCCCGGTTTTTCCCGCCATGCCGAGGGCTCCTGCCTGGTTAAATTCGGCGATACCCATGTGCTGGTAACGGCCAGCTTGGAAGAGAAGGCTCCGCCCTTCCTCAAGGGTTCCGGCAAGGGCTGGGTGACGGCGGAATATGGCATGCTGCCCCGTTCCACCCATGAAAGGATGCGGCGCGAAGCGTCAGCCGGAAAACAGTCCGGCCGCACCTTGGAAATCCAGCGGCTGGTGGGGCGCTCTTTGCGCGCAGTGTGCGATCTGGCGGCCTTGGGCGAGCGGCAGATCACCCTGGATTGTGACGTGCTGCAGGCCGATGGCGGCACCCGCACCGCCGCGATCACCGGCGGCTATGTCGCGCTGGCGCAATGCGTGAAGTTCATGGAAGGGACCGGATTGATAAAAACGCCCGTCCTGAAAGATCAGGTCGCGGCGGTGAGCTGCGGCATCGTCAAAGGCGAGCCGCTGCTGGACCTGGATTATGACGAGGACTCCACCGCAGAAACCGATGCCAATTTCGTGCTGACGGGCAAGGGCGGGCTGGTGGAGATTCAAGGCACGGCGGAAGGCGCGCCCTTCACCGAAGAGCAGTTGGCGGCGCTGTTGCGCCTGGCGCGCAAGGGCATCGGCGAATTGGTCGAGCTACAAAAACAGGCTCTGGCGTGAGGTTGCCGCGCGGCAGCCAGTTGGTGGTAGCGAGCCACAACCCGGGCAAGGTGCGCGAGATCAAGGCGCTGCTGGGCCCGCATGGCATCGAGCCTTTGGGCGCGGCGGAACTGGGCCTGGCCGAGCCGGAGGAAACCGGCGCCACTTTTGCCGCCAATGCGGAATTGAAGGCGCGCACCGCCGCCGACGGTTCCCGTCACCCGGCGCTGGCGGATGATTCCGGGTTATGGGTCGATGCCCTGGGCGGTGCGCCGGGAATCTACTCGGCGCGGTGGGCGGGGCCGGACAAGGACTTCCGCGTCGCCATGGCACGGGTGGAAAAGGAATTGCGCGACAAGGGCGCCAAGGATTTCACGGCGCGTTTCGTCTGCGCTCTTTCCATCGCCATGCCGCACGGCGAAGTGAGCACTTTTGAAGGCGAGGTGCATGGAAAATTGACGTTTCCGCCACGCGGGACGCTGGGTTTCGGCTATGACCCGATCTTCATTCCGGACGGCTGGGAGCAGACCTTCGGCGAAATCGATCCCCATGTGAAGAACGCCATGAGCCATCGTGCCAGGGCGTTCGAGAAATTGCTCCACAGTGGAGTTTTAACGGAGTCCATCTAGTTGGCATTCGGGATTTATGTTCACTGGCCCTTCTGCGCCGCCAAATGCCCGTATTGCGACTTCAATTCCCATGTCCGCGCGGGCATTGACGAGACGGGCTGGGTTGCGGCCATCGAAAAGGAACTGGATTGGACCGCAAAGGCGCAAGGCGCGGAGCGGCCGATCGTCGAGACAATTTTTTTTGGCGGCGGTACGCCCTCCTTGATCGGCGGAAAATCCGTAGCGCGCATCCTCGACAAGATCGCGCGCAATT
>CAZEFQ010000090.1:0-4285 GCA_964511505.1 uncultured Rhizobium sp. | reverse complement strand
TGCTGGCGACGGGAGGGGGCGCCTTCATGGATCCTCAGACAAGAGAGGCAATGAAACAAAAGGCGCTGACGGTCTGGTTGAACGCGCCGGTCTCCGTGCTGCTGGCGCGGGTGAAAAAGCGCGACACCAGGCCCTTGCTGCGCAATGGCGATCCCAAGGAGACACTGGAGAGGCTTTTGGCGGTGCGCGAGCCTTTCTACGCCCAGGCCGACATAGTCCTGGAATGCAAGGACGAATCGCATCAAGCCCCGCTGGAGCAGATTCTGGCGGCGCTGCGCGAGCGCGAACTGGTAACGATGACGGGAGCGGCATGACCAAGATCGTCACCGTGGGCCTGGGTGAGCGGGCTTACGCCATCCATGTCGGCCAGGACCTTTTGGCGCGGGCCGGCGATTTGCTGAAACCTTTCGCCCGCGGCCTGGTGCCGGTGGTGACGGACTCCCATGTCGGCGAAATCCATCTGGCGGCGCTGCTCGATGTCCTGGGCAAGGCCGGGCTCGACGCCCGGCCGATCGTGCTGCCGGCGGGCGAAGCCAGCAAGAGTTTCGCGGGGCTGGAGAATCTTTCCAGCCAGCTTCTCGACCTGGAGATCCCCCGCGGCGGATTGATCCTGGCGTTCGGCGGCGGGGTGATCGGCGACCTCACCGGTTTCGCCGCGGGCATCTTGAAGCGCGGCGTGGCCTTCGCCCAGCTTCCCACCACCTTGCTGGCCCAGGTGGACTCCTCGGTGGGCGGCAAGACCGGAATCAATACGCCCCAGGGCAAGAACCTGATCGGCGTCTTTCACCAGCCCAGGCTGGTGATCGCCGATGTCGCGCTGCTTGACACCCTTCCGCGGCGGGAATTGCTGGCGGGCTATGCCGAAGTGGCGAAATACGGCGCGCTGGGTGACGCGGATTTCTTTTCCTGGCTGGAACAGAACGGGCCGCTGGCGCTTTCCGGCCGCGACGATGCGCTGACCCATGCCGTCGCCCATTCCTGCCGGATGAAGGCAGACATTGTGGCGCGCGACGAGCGCGAGGCGGGCGAGCGCGCCCTCCTCAATCTGGGCCACACCTTCGGCCATGCCTTGGAGGCGGCGACGGGTTATTCCGACCGGCTGCTGCATGGCGAGGGCGTTGCCATCGGCATGGCGCTGGCCTTCCGGCTTTCGGTGACGCTGGGCCTGGCGCCGCGCGAGGATGCGGACCGTTTCATCCGCCATCTCAAGGCGGTGGGGCTGCCCTCGGCCATTGCGGATATTCCCGGACCCCGCCCCGATGCCAAAAGCCTGATCGCCGCCATGGCGCACGACAAGAAAGTGGCGAATGGAAAAATCAATTTCGTGCTGCTGCGCGGGATGGGCAAGGCCTTTGTCACCAGCGATGTGCCGGAAGCCGCGCTGGCGGATATCCTCTCCGCCTGAAACCTGTCATTCTTGCCGGGCATCCAGACTTCCGGGATTCCCATGCTGATTGCATCGCTCGGCGCCATCCTTCTCCTGCTCCTGATCTCGGGCTTTTTCTCGGGCTCGGAAACCGCGCTGACCGCGGTGTCGCGGGGCCGGATGCACCAGATGGAGAAGGACGGGAACGACGCCGCTCGCGTGGTCAACCGTCTGGTGTCGGACCGCGAAAGACTGATCGGCGCGGTGCTCCTGGGCAACACCTTCGTCAATATCCTGGCTTCATCGCTGGCCACTCAGTTGCTGGAAGCCCAACTGGGCCCGCGCGCGGTGGCGGTCACCACCGCGGCGATGACCTTGTTGATCCTGGTGTTCGCCGAAGTCCTGCCCAAGACGCTGGCGATCGCCCATACCGACCGTTTTGCCCTGGCGCTGGCGCCCGCCTTGAACCGGGTGGTCGGATTCCTGGCCCCGATCGTCTCGGCGGTGCAGTGGCTGGTCTGGCGTGTCTTGTCGCTGTTCGGTGTCAAAGAAGAGGAGAGCATGGAAGCGAGCGCCGAGGCGGCGCATGAAGAGATACGGGGCGCCGTGGCGCTGCATCACCAGGAAGGAACCGTCGAGCGCGAGCATCGCGACATGATCGGCGGCATTCTGGATCTCCGCGAACTGAAAGTCGCCGACGTTGCCCAGCACCGCACCCATATGGCCAGCGTGGACGCGGACCTGCCGCCTGGGGAAATCCTGGCCGCGGTGGCGGAGTCGAACCACACCCGCGTGCCGCTTTGGCGGGGCGAGCCGGAGAACATCGTCGGTGTGCTGCATGTGAAGGATCTGGCGCAGGCTCTTTTGGAGAGAAAAGGCGATATCGCCCAGATCGATATCGTTGCGCTGGCGAGCCCGCCCTGGTTCGTGCCCGACACCACCACGCTGGAGGAGCAATTGGAGGCCTTCCGCGAACGGCGCACCCATTTCGCCCTGGTGGTGGATGAATATGGCGTCCTGATGGGGCTGGTGACCCTGGAAGACATATTGGCGGAAATAATCGGCGAACTTCCCGACGAACACCAGGCGGAGGAACGCCCGGATGTGAGGAAAAGGGCGGACGGCTCCTATCTGGTGGACGGCACGGTGCCGGTGCGCGAATTGAACCGCGCGCTGGACTGGAACCTGCCCGATGAGGGCGCCACCACCATTGCCGGCCTGATAATCCAGGAATCCGGCACCATTCCGGAGCCGGGACAACGCTTCGCCTTTTTCGGATTCAAGTTCGAGGTGCTGCGCCGCCAGCGCAACCAGATCACCGCGCTCAAGATCATTCCGCCCGCGAAAGCGGAGCAGCCGCCGGGCTAGTCTTTTGCCGCTTCCGCCGGCGTCAGTGCCTTGAGCGAAAGCGCGTGCAGCCCGCGCCTGAACTCCGCCTCCAGCGCGGCATAGATGCGGCGCTGGCGCTCGACCCGCGAAAGACCGTCAAATTGCGCCGAAACGATACGCACATCGAAATGCGTCTCGCCACCCGGGCGCGCGCCGGCATGACCGGCATGGCGCGCGCTTTCGTCGCTCACCGTCAGCGCCTCAGGCGCGAAGGCGGCGGAGAGTTTTGCACGAATGTCATCTGCGACCGCCATGGCGTGCCTTCGCCCGCCTCGCATGCAATGTCAAGCAATAGCTTTGCTTGTTTTTTACCGCTTCGACCCCATAATCCGTCCATGACCCGTTCGCGTTTCAAAAGCGACATCCGCATCAAAAAAGACCGCATGCCGGAGCCGGAAACGGCGCGGCCTTGCGCCATGCCGGGCTGCGGCGGCCCCGGCAACTGCCGGGTGCCCAAATCGCGCGACAATCTTTCGGAACATCTTTTTGTCTGCGCCGGACACGCGCGGGCCTTCAACGAGGCCTGGGACTTCTTCAAGGGCATGGGCGACAACGATATTGCCCGGTTCCGCGACGAGGCCATTTTCGGCCACCGCCCCACCTGGCCGATGGGCAAGCGCGCCGCCCGGCCCCGGACCGGCCAGGGGCCGCTCCATTTTCATGACCGCCATGCGGTTTTGGATGAAGAAGGCGAACAGCCCAGGCGTCCGGAGCGGCAATTGACCCGGCTGCAGATCATGGCCATGGACACGCTGCAACTGGCGCATAACGCCACCTTGATCGAGATCAAGGCGCGGTATAAGGAACTCGTGAAGCGGTTCCATCCCGACGCGAATGGCGGCGATCGGGGCGCCGAGGAGCGCCTGAAACAGGTTATCAAAGCCTATGGCGTGTTGCGCGCCTCCGGCCTCCTGACCTAAGACCGGCGCAGAGACGCGCGCCCCGCAACCGGACATTTCCGTAATTTGTTGAGAAATCTGTGGCCTGTGAGAGTGTATGGCTGTGACTGAAACATTGGACCCGGCGTCCATGCCCGACACCACCGTCGATGCGGCGGCGGTTTTCGGCATCCAGACAAGGATGAAGGTGCCCGCCTTCAGCCGGCCAAGCGAGCATGTGCCCGACCGCGACGATGCCTATCGCTTCGACCGCGACACCACGCTCGCCATCCTGGCGGGTTTCGCCTTCAACCGCCGGGTGATGATCCAGGGTTACCACGGCACCGGCAAATCCACCCATATCGAGCAGGTGGCATGCCGGCTCAACTGGCCCTGCATCCGCATCAACCTGGACAGCCATATCAGCCGCATCGACCTGATCGGCAAGGACGCGATTGTGCTGAAGGAGGGCCAGCAGGTCACCGAATTCCGCGAAGGCCTCCTGCCCTGGGCGCTACAGCGGCCGGTGGCGCTGGTGTTCGACGAATATGATGCCGGCCGCCCCGACGTGATGTTTGTGATCCAGCGGGTGCTGGAAGCGCATGGCAAGCTGACGCTCTTGGACCAGAACAAGGTGATCAAGCCGCATCCG
>CAZEFQ010000089.1:0-18334 GCA_964511505.1 uncultured Rhizobium sp. | reverse complement strand
ACAAACAGTTGCCGCTTCCCGCCTATGACCAATGCATCAAGGCCAGCCACGCCTTTAATCTTTTGCAGGCCCGCGGCGTGATCAGCGTCACTGAGCGCGCCGCCTACATCGCCCGCGTGCGCGCCCTGGCTCAGGCCTGCTGCGAAGCCTGGCTCAAAACCGACATGGGCGCCTACAAACCGAGGTTTGGGTGAGATGCGGTGTGCGAAGCACATGAGCAAGTCCGGTGGACTTGCGAAAGCATCGAACGCCCGGAGCACAAGCGACGGGCTGGGCGATGCCCAATTCAAGCGAGGGACCCGGTAGCGATGCCCGATCTTCTGCTCGAACTCTTCAGCGAAGAAATCCCCGCCCGCATGCAGCAGGGCGCGGCGCGCGATCTCGAGCGGCTGGTGGTGGGCGCGCTCACCGATCGCGGCCTGTTGTTCGAGGCGGTCAAGGCCTTTGCCGGCCCGCGCCGGCTTACCCTGGCCATCACCGGCCTTCCCGCCAAACAGCGCGATGTGAAGGAAGAGCTCAAAGGCCCCAAGACCGACGCGCCCCAGGCGGCGATTGACGGATTTTTGAAAAAGACCGGGCTCAGCAAAGACCAGCTCCGCATCGAAAAGACGCCCAAGGGCGATGTCTATATGGCGGTGATCGAGCGCGCTGGCCGCGAAACCAGCGCAGTGCTGGCGGAAATCCTGCCGGAGGCCATCGCCAAGCTGCCCTGGCCGAAATCCATGCGCTGGCGGCCCGGCAGTCCGGTCCGCTGGGTGCGCCCGCTTCATTCCATTCTCGCCATGTTGGACGGCGAGGTGGTGCCGTTTTCATTCGCCGGCGTCAAAAGCGGCAACACCACCATGGGCCACCGCTTTCTTTCTGAGGGTTCCATCACCGTCAAGCGCTTCGAGGATTACGAAGCGGCCTTGAGAAAAGCCCATGTCATCCTGGACGCCGAAGAGCGCAAAGCCATCATCTTCGAGGCGGTGAAAAGCGCGGCTTTCATCCATCAGTTGGAGATGATTCCGGACGAGGGGCTTTTGAACGAAGTCGCGGGCCTGGCGGAATGGCCGGTGGTGCTCTTGGGCGCCATTCCCCAGGAATTCATGGATGTGCCGGAGGAAATTCTCCAAACCTCCATGCGCACGCATCAGAAATATTTCTCCTTGCGCGATCCCAAAAGCGGGAAGATGGCGAACCGCTTCGCCCTGGTCGCCAACATGATCGCCGAGGACGGCGGCAAGGAAATCATCGCCGGCAATGAGCGCGTGCTGCGCGCCCGCCTGTCCGACGCCAAATTCTTCTGGGACGAAGACCGCAAGGTCAAGCTCGCGGATCGCGTCGACGCCCTCAAGGGCGTGGTGTTCCATGCCAAGCTGGGCACCCAATATAAGCGTGTCGAACGCATCGCCAAGCTGGCGGCCGAGATCGCCAAGAAAATCGGCGCCGATCCCAAGAAGGCCGAACGCGCCGCGTGGCTTGCCAAGGCCGATCTCACCACCGGCGTCGTGGGCGAATTCCCCGAACTCCAAGGCGTGATGGGCCGCTATTACGCGCTACATGACGGCGAGCCGCCCGAGATCGCCGATGCCATCCGCGATCACTACAAGCCAGTCGGACCCTCCGACGCTGTGCCATCCGAGAAAACGGCAATTGCCGCGGCTTTGGCTGATAAGCTGGATGCGCTGACCGGTTTTTTTTCCATCGGGGAAAAGCCGACCGGATCAGGAGACCCGTATGCCCTTAGGCGGGCTGCGCTGGGCGTGATTAGGGTAATAATGGAGAATTCAATCAGACTCCGGTTAGCGGAGTTACTTATGCTTTCGTATCATGGCTTTTGGGAGCAGTTGGCTATTAGTCGGGCCAAAGTCGCTTGGAGTAAAATTGAAGCCGGAAGCATGGTTTTTGACTTGCGATATGAGGAGGGGGCGTCGGAGGGCGTTTGGAAGCGCCTTGGCGTAAATCCCGAGGTGGGGGTTGAGGACTTCGTAAGAGAAGCGCAGCCCGTTCTTGTTCTGCTAATGAAATTTTTCAATGAGCGCCTAAAGATCGGCCTTAAAGACAGAGGCATCCGCTATGATTTGATAGATGCAATATTCACGCTGGGTAATCAAAGCGATCTTGTCCGGCTGGTGGCCCGCGTCGAAGCCCTGCAGTCCTTCCTCAAGACCGATGACGGCGCCAATCTTCTCGCCGGCTACAAGCGTGCTGCCAACATCCTCAAGCTCGAAGAGAAAAAGGATAACAAGACCTACATCAGCGAAGTCCGCGAATCGCTTTTGGCAGCGCTGCCAGAGAAGAATCTTTACGTTGCTTTGGAAAAGGTGAAATCCGCTATTGCGCCCGCGCTGGAAAAAGAGGATTTCGCGGGAGCCATGCGGCTGATGGCGTCTCTGCGCGGGCCGGTGGATGCGTTTTTCGATGGCGTCAAGGTCAATGATGAAAATCCCAAACTGCGCGAAAACCGGCTCAATCTCCTCGCCGCCCTGCGCGCCACGCTCCACCAGGTTTCCGATTTCTCCCGCATCGAGGGCTGATATTATTCCCTCTCCCCCTCAGGGGGAGAGGGTCAGGGTGAGGGGGACACTCATCGTGAGGGGGAGATTCGTTGTGAGGGGGACCTTCGCATGACCAAATGGGTCTATCCCTTTGGCGACGGCAAGGCCGAAGGCCAGGCAGGCATGAAAAACCTGCTCGGCGGCAAGGGCGCCAACCTGGCCGAGATGAGCAATCTGGGCCTGCCTGTTCCGCCCGGTCTCACCGTCACCACCGAAGTCTGCACCTATTTTTACGCCAACAATCATCAATATCCGCCGGACCTGAAAGACCAGGTCACCACCGCGCTCAAGAAAGTGGGCGAACTTGCGGGCGGCACCCTGGGCGATCCCAAGCGCCCGCTTCTGGTCAGCGTTCGTTCTGGCGCGCGTGTCTCCATGCCCGGCATGATGGATACGGTGCTCAATTTGGGCCTCAATTCCGAAACCGCGGAAGGCCTGGCCAGGCTCACCGGCGATGCCCGCTTCGCTTATGACAGCTACCGCCGCTTCATCCAGATGTATGCCGATGTGGTGCTGGGCATGGAGCATGCCCATTTCGAGGAGATCCTCCACATCGTCAAGGAGGACAAAGGCATCGAACTCGACACCGATCTCGATGCCGATGACCTCAAATCCATCGCCGAGGAATATAAGCGCCAGGTCAAGAAAGAGCTCGGCAGGCCTTTTCCCGAGAATGTCGAGGAACAACTCTGGGGCGCCATCGGCGCGGTGTTCGGCAGCTGGAACAGCGCCCGCGCCAAGACCTATCGCAAGCTCAACAACATTCCGGAGGAATGGGGCACCGCCGTCACCGTCCAGGCCATGGTGTTCGGCAATCGCGGTGACACTTCGGCCACCGGCGTCGCCTTCACCCGCGATCCCGCCACCGGCGAGAAGCTGCTCTATGGCGAATTCCTGATCAATGCCCAGGGGGAGGACGTGGTGGCGGGCATCCGCACGCCGCAGCCCATCACCAGGAAAGTGCGCGAGATTCAGGGCGGCAAGCGGCCTTCGATGGAAGAGGCGATGCCGCAAACATACGGGCAGCTCCTCGCCATCGGCGAGACGCTGGAGAAACACTACCGCGACATGCAGGACGTGGAGTTCACCGTGCAGGAAGGCAAGCTCTTCATGCTGCAGACCCGCTCGGGCAAGCGCACGGCGGAAGCGGCGCTGAAGGCGGCGGTGGACATGGTAGGCGAGGGGCTGATCGACAAGAAGACCGCGCTCACCCGCGTCGATGCCGCGGCGCTGGATCAACTGCTCCATCCCACCCTCGATCCCCAAGCCGAGAAACAGGAGATCGCCTCCGGCCTGGGCGCCTCACCCGGCGCCGCCACCGGCGAGGCCGTGTTCACCGCCGAGGAAGCGGAAAGTCTTGCCGCCGACAATCATGCCGTGATCCTGGTACGCAACGAGACCAGCCCGGAAGACATTCATGGCATGCACGCCGCCAAGGGCATCTTGACCGCGCGCGGTGGCATGACCAGTCACGCCGCGGTGGTGGCGCGCGGCATGGGCCGCCCTTGCGTCTCCGGCGCCGGCTCGCTCAAGATCGATGCGGCGAAGGGTGAGATGGTGAGCAACGGCGTCACCATCCGGCGCGGCGACCTCATCACCATCGATGGCGCGGCGGGCAAGGTCTATAAGGGCGCGGTCAAGATGCGCCGCCCAGAATTGACCGGGGATTTCGGCACGTTGATGGCTTGGGCGGATGAGACCCGCCACCTCAAAGTGCGCACCAATGCCGACACACCCGCCGATGCCGCCCAGGCGCGCAAATTCGGCGCCGAAGGCATCGGGCTTTGCCGCACCGAACATATGTTCTTCGACGAAGGGCGTATCGTCGCGGTGCGCCAGATGATCCTGGCGGATGACGAGAAAGGCCGCAAAGAGGCGCTGGCCAAGCTTTTGCCCATGCAGCGGGGCGATTTCACGGCGATCTTCAAGGAGATGAGCGGACTTCCGGTCACCATCCGGCTGCTCGATCCGCCCTTGCATGAATTCCTGCCCCATACCGAGGCGGAAGTCGCGGAAGTGGCGAAAGTCTCGGGCGCCGATCCTGAAAAGTTGCGCGCCCGTGCCATCGCCCTTCACGAGGCCAACCCCATGCTGGGCCATCGCGGCTGCCGGCTGGGCATCACCTTTCCGGAAATCTACGAGATGCAGGCCCGCGCCATCCTGGAAGCGGCGCTGCAGGCGGAAGAGGCGGGCATCGAGGTCAAGCTGGAAATCATGATCCCGCTGGTCGGCTTCAAGACGGAGCTGGATTTCCTGGCGGAACGGATTGCGCGGGTGGCGGGGGAGATCAAAAAAGAAAAGGGCAAGGTGCCCGCCTACCAGATCGGTACCATGATTGAGCTTCCCCGTGCCGCCTTGCGCGCCGCCGAAATCGCCGAGAGCGCGGAATTCTTCTCCTTCGGCACCAACGACCTCACCCAGACCACGCTCGGCCTCTCGCGTGACGATGCCGGCTCATTCCTGGGCGAATATCTTTCCAAGGGGCTGATCGCGCGTGATCCCTTTGTTTCCATCGACCAGGACGGGGTCGGTGAATTGATCGCGCTTGCCGCCGCGCGCGGCCGTTCCACCCGCGAAAAGCTCAAGCTCGGCATCTGCGGTGAGCATGGCGGCGACCCCGCCTCGATCCATTTTTGTCATGCGGCGGGACTCGATTATGTCTCCTGCTCGCCTTTCCGCGTGCCGATCGCGCGCCTCGCGGCCGCCCAGGCAGCGCTTCAATCCACAAAAAAATAACGGGCTGTCCCGCATCGGGACTGGAAAATCCTGTGTTTTCAAAAGCCAAGTTTGGTTCCTTAATAAAACTGAAAAAATTTATTTGACCTTTTCAAGTTCCCGGGGCTAATGCGGGGACCCTGGGCCGGGGAACTTCATCTCCAGCCCGTGACCATTCGGAATATTTGAGGACGTAGCCAAATCGAACCAGCCTAAGTCGAAATAAGCCAGGCAGGGAGCGAGCCCGTCGAAGGGATTAGCGCAAGGCCTAAGCGAAATAGATCAAGCCAGATAGACGAAGCGAAACCGAAAACCGAAAAGAGTCGAATCTTACAATGACCCCCCGAAAGACGAACGACGCGTTATCGCGTTCCGATACCGTGCTGATTGCCGCCCTGGCGATCGTGCTGGCTACCGCCAGCGCCGCGATCGGCTCCGCCCTGACCTATAATCCGTCCACGGACAAAGCCCGCCCCGCTGCCGTGGCGGCGAAGCCGGCAGTCAAGGTGATCCCTGCCGGCGGCCCGGATTCGGCCTCCGTCGAGCTTCTGGCCGAGCATCGCTGTCTGTCGGAAGCCCTTTATTACGAAGCCCGCGGTGAAGGCGCCCAGGGCGAGAAGGCGGTGGCCGAAGTGGTCTTCCATCGCATGAATCACGGCAATTACGGCCATTCGATCTGTGCCGTGGTCTATGAAGGCGCCGGCAAGCCGGGCTGCCAGTTCACCTTCACCTGCAACGGCGCACTGACCAAGCAGAAAGAAGCCGATGCCTGGCGCGACGCCGAGCAGCTGGCGGCCCGCATCCTCACGGGCCAGATACCCTTGCGCAACGCCACCGGCGGCGCCACCAACTACCACGCCGTCTCGGTGACGCCGGATTGGGCCGGCTCGATGAACGAAACCACGCAGATCGGCAATCATGTCTTCTATCGCGGCCAGCCGCCGCACAGCGACAGCTGAGCTTTTCCCTGCCGCCACGGCGTAAGGAATTCATTGGCCGGCTGCGGCCGGCAAGGTCAGCCGGAGATGCGTGCCCTGCTCCGACGTCATCAGCTGAATATCGCCCCCATTTGCGCCCAATAGAGAGCGCACGATCGCCAAGCCCAAGCCCGTGCCGCCCCGCTCGCGACGGGTGGTGAAGAAGGGTTCAAAGATGCGGTCGCGGTCGGCGGCCGCAACTCCCGGCCCGTCATCCCGCACATCTATCCTGACCGCGCCGGTCTCGGCATGGGCGTCGATTGCCACATTCGAGGCGCCGGCGCGCCGGCTGTTCTCCAGGAGATTGGAGAGACAGGTTTCCAGCGCCGCAGCCGGCATGCGGACCGGCGGCAAGCCCCCTGCAATCTCGGCCGTCACCGTCAGGCCGCTATTGCTGTAGGCGTCAGCCAGGCGCAGTAACGGCATCTTGATATCGGTCGTCTCGCTCAAGTTGGGCAGCGCCATATCGGCGCGCGCCAGGTCCAGCACGCCGGCCAGCAACTGGTTCAGCCGCGCGGCATCCGCCGCGATATTGGCGAGGAACAGCCGGCGTTCGGCCTCCGACATCGTCGCGGCGTGATCCTGCAACAGTTCGATGGCGCCGGTGATCGCCGCCAGCGGGGTCTTGAATTCATGGCTCATCGCATAGGCGAAATCGCGCAGATAGCGCGAGCGCCGTTCAATGGCCTGGGCCATGGCGGCAAAATCGGCGTACAGAGCCTGAATCTCGATTGCGGCCGTTTGCGGCACCGGCGGCGGTGCGCCATGGCCGTTGGCGAGATTGCGGGTCGCGGCACTTAACTGTTCGATCGGCCGTGCGATGCCGCGCGACAACAACCCCGCGAGCACAATGAGAGTCAATAAGATCGCGGCGGTGGCGAAGGCGATCTTGCCGATATCCTGATAGATGCCGCGAAACAGCGACCGCGCCGAGCGCGACAACAGCAGAACACCCGCCACCTTGCCGTTGACCATGATCGGCCGTGCATGATGGATGCGGATATCGGCGGCGCGTGTCAGCCACTCGAAGCGATAGACCTGCTGATACGATCCGTTATGGCGCAAGACCGTGTAGGGCATGCCATGAAGCGCCGCCGCCACTTCCGGCAGCGCGGCATAGCTTTGCCCGGCCAGCGGCCCCGCGACGACGCGGCCTTGCCCATCGAGCATCTCGATCGCCGCCAATGTGGTCTGGCGGGTCCGCGCCATCACCGGCAGCCATTGCCGGGCCGCTGCCACCGCCGCCGGATCGGGTGCGGCAGCGGCAGGCGAGGGCGGCGGCCGCTCCGGCAGTATCGGCGTGGAATTGAGGTCGATGATGGGAGGCTCGGGATGGAAATTGTCGGGATTGGGATGGAAGTCCGAACCGGGCCATACCAGCTCGGCAGCGGCGGCCAGCGCGGCACCCTGCGCCACCAGCTCAGCTTCGGTCTGGCGCACCAATGTGTTTTCATAAACCCGCAGGAACACCGCTCCCACGCCGGGAAGGGCCGCCACGAACAGCAGGGTCGCCAGCAGAATGGAACGCAGCCTGAGGCGCGGCCAATGCCGCCGGACGAAACCGCGCAGCGCTGCGATCATGCGTCTTTGCCGAGGCATGGGCCCAGGCAATAGCCGATGCCGGGCCTGGTCTCGATCACATCGGGTGCGCCCAGTTGGCTGAACTTGGCGCGCAGGTTGCGGATGTGGCTGTCGATGGTGCGGTCGGTCACCGCGAATCCGGGGCCATGCAGTTGATCGATGATCGCATCGCGGCTGAACACCCGTGACGGCGCCGCCGCCAGGGTGCGCAGGATGCCGAATTCCGTGACCGTGAGCGGCACAGGCGCGCCATCCCAAAGGGCGCGCCAGCCATCCAGGTCGAGCGCGAGTTTTCCCTGGCCGGCGGATGTGACGGACGGTCCCGCGGCGCGGTTTTCGGTGCGGCGCAGGATGGCGGCGATGCGCGCCACCACTTCCCGCGGCGAGAACGGCTTGACCACGTAATCGTCGGCACCCAGCTCCATCCCCAGCACACGGTCGATCTCATCGTCGCGCGACGAGAGGAACAGAATCGGAATGTCGTTGCCGGCGCGAAGGCGGCGGCATACCTCCAGCCCGTCCATTCCCGGCATGTTGATGTCCAGCACCAGGAGGTCGGGGGCGCGGCTGGCGACGGCGTTCAGCGCCGCTTCGCCGTCACCGCTTTCTTCCACCTCCAGTCCCGCTTTTCGCAAGGCAAAGGCCAGCAATTGGCGGATATGCGAATCGTCGTCGGCAATGAGTATCTTGCGCGCCATGGGATATTGGATCATTGGCCGGCTGGCGGCGTCAACGGCGCGGCAGTGACGGCGCCCGGAATGCGTGTGCCATCCCAATTGCGGCCGAATGGCGCCGGCATGGACGCGAGCGGATGGGGGCCCAAGATCGCGCTGGCCGTGCTGAGCCGCCGGGCATTGCGCCAGGTCCAGCCCCAGTCCTTCTGTCCGTCGGCCGTTTCCCGCATGATCTGTTCACGCACAAAGATGACACGGTCGCGGAATTCCGGCGCCAGGCTTTTTTTCTCCAGTTCCGCCAGCGGCACCAAGGCCGCGCTTTGCAACTCGCGCAGGTAACCAAGGTCCAGCGGCTGGCCGCCGCCACCCGCTTCGCGCGCACGCGCGACATTCCACTCGGCCACCACGGGGCTGAGATCGATCATGCTGACCGAGCCGAGCGCGATGATGAGCGCAAGCGCCGTCGCGTTGATCAGCCAGCGCAGTGACAGGCGCGCGATCATCCGCCAGCAGATCAGCGCCAATCCGGCCGCCACAAGCGCCATCCAGATCAGGGCGGCAAGGCGCAGCCGCGTCATCATGTAGGCGTCGATATAATCCAGGGTGCGGATGACGCTGGAGGCGACCAGGACCAGGTTCTGCCCGATCCATGCCACCACCAGCCGCCGCACCCACACATCCCGGCCGATATCGGTGTCGGGCTGCGCCGTCACCAGCACGAACAGCCCGGCCAGCAGAGCGGTGACGATCAACGGATAGGCGCCGCGATGAGCATAAGCGGCCAGGGTGATGCCATCCGGCAAGCGCGCCCCCGACCACAGGAACGCCACATCCAGGAAATTCTCGATCCCGAAAATCACATTGAACAGCAGCAGGGACAGGGTGATCGACAGGATGCTGACGCCGGGAAGATCGATCGGTTCTTTCAGGCCGGCAAATTTGAGAATTATCGCGGCGCGGCTGGGGCGCAAGCTGGGCCACACCAGGACGGCGATTACGATCCACAGGATGCAGCGGCCGCCGGAGAACCAGTCCCATGACGGCAGCGGAATATAGGAAAGCAGCCGCTCCACCACCGGGTTGGCGTTGGCGAACAGGACGATGAAGATCGCCGCCCCCGCCAGCGGCAGGGCGAGCGCGGCGGCGAGTCTCAGCGACCAATCGCGAAACGAGGGACGGCGCTTCACGCGCCCCAGATGCAGCCAATCGCGGACGATCTTGGAGAGGCCGGCCAGCCCCTGCAGCAAGAGCCGTATCGCCAATTGCGCTGCGTCATGAAATTTGATCAGGGGCAGCAGCACCGAAGATGACAGCGCTGCCCAGAACAGGCCCATGGCGAGCAGGCTGGGCTGGTCCGCCAGCACCAGGGCCGCCACCGCCGCGCAGACCAGCCCCAGCAACGCGCCTCGATGCTTGCGCGTGCCCGGCAATGTCAGCGCCACCACAAGGGTCCAGGCCAGGGCGAACAGGCCCAGCGTGCTGCCCACGGCCTTGTCAAAAAAAAGCACATCGCCCAGCGCCACAAGGAAAAGCGCGCCCGCGCATTTAAGGACAAAAGAAAACCGCCGGCGAGGCGGGGAAAGTTGGAACATCGCATTCTCCTGCTGTTCGAAGGCAGGAGTAGCGGGATGCCATGCAGACAGAACGGCTCGGGTTTGAAAAGCCGGTCAACCCCCTGTGAAGAAGCCGTGCAGAAGGCCGGGCTGCCCTCTAAAAATCCAGTCCGATGTCCAGATTGGGGGCGCTGTGGGTAATGGCGCCCGAACTGATGTAATCCACGCCGGTCTCGGCAATCGCACGCACTGTGGTGAGGGTCACATTGCCGGAGGCCTCCATCACGGCGCGGCCCTTCACCAGCGCCACCGCGCGTTTCAAATCTTCCAGCGTCATGTTGTCCAGAAGAATGACATCCGGTCTCTCCGCCAGCGCCTCTTCCAATTGCGTGAGCGTGTCCACCTCGATCTCGATCTTCGCCATATGGCCCAGTCCTGCGCGTACCCGCGCCATCGCCTGGGTGATGCCGCCCGCGGCGGCGATATGATTGTCCTTGATCAGGACCGCGTCGTCCAGGCCGAGGCGGTGATTGAAACCGCCGCCGCAGCGCACCGCATATTTCTGTAACATTCTTAAACCGGGCAGGGTCTTGCGGGTGCAGATGATGCGCGCTTTCGTGCCTTCGACCGCCTTGACCAGCGCCGCGGTGGCGGTGGCGACGCCCGACAGATGGGTGAGAAAATTCAACGCCACCCGCTCGGCGGAAAGAATGGCGCGCGCCGGCCCGATCACTTCCGCCAGCACGCCGCCCCCTGCCGCTTTGCTGCCGTCGGGCGCGGCCACGGTGAATTTTATCGCCGGATCGGCCAGGCAGAACGCCGCTTGCGCCGCGATCAGCCCGGCGATGGTGCCGGGTTTGCGCGCCGCCAGCACCGCCCTGGCTTGCGTCTGCGCCGCGATGGTGAGATCGGAGGTGATATCGCCGGCCCGGCCCAGATCCTCTTCCAGCGCGCGGCGAACGATCGGTTCGACCAACAGCGGCGGCGGCGGCCGGGTGAAGTCCAGCGCGATCATCCCATCCATGTTATGAATGTGCGCGCAGCTTCTTGGGCGTGGCCTCACGCACGCGTTGCGCATCCGCCAAGGTCAGGAAACGCCGCGTCGCCGTCGCCGCCTCTTGCGGAAAATCGCTGCGCCAATGCGCGCCGCGGGATTCCTCCCGCATCAAGGCCGACGCCGTCACCAGCCGCGCCGCCGCCAGCATATTGAGAAGATCGCCATTGGCCTGGCGCTCCAGCCGCTCGATCACCGCCAGCCCCTGGCGCAGGCCTTCCTGGTCGCGCTCCAGCCCGGCATGGCGGCTCATGGCGTCGCGCAGCACATGGGGCGGCGCCGCCTGGGCCATGCCGGCCGGGGCAGGCGGCATGCCGCGCAGGTTTCCCGCGCGAAGCGTGCCCTTGACGTCCTCCGCAACCCGGGCGCCGAACACCAGCCCCTCCAGCAGCGAGTTCGAGGCCAGCCGGTTGGCGCCGTGAAGCCCAGTGGAGGCGCATTCGCCCGCCACCCACAAGCCTTCGAGAGAGGAACGGCCCGACGCATCGGACGCGATGCCGCCCATATGGTAATGCGCCGCCGGCGCCACCGGGATCGGCATCATCGCCGGATCGACACCGGCGCCAATGCAGGCCGCGTTCACGGTGGGAAAATGATGCGCGAATTTCGCGCCAATCGCCGTCCGGCAATCCAGGAACACTTTGTGGCCGGCCATGATCTGGCGATGGATGGCGCGCGCCACGATATCGCGCGGCGCCAGCTCCGCGCGTGCGTGCGCCGCCGGCATGAAGCGCTCGCCCAGCTCATTGATCAACACCGCCCCTTCGCCGCGCAAGGCTTCGGTTGCCAGCGGCGCGGGATCGCGGCCGATGGCGATGGCGGTGGGATGGAACTGCACGAATTCCGCATCGGCGATCAGGGCGCCCGCTCTGGCCGCCATGCCCAGGCCCTCGCCGCGTGCTTCCAGGGGATTGGTGGTCACGCCATAAAGCGCGCCGAGCCCGCCGGTGGCGAACACCACGGCGCGAGCCTTGAACAGGACCAGCCGGGCGTCAGGGCCCGAACCGTTGCGGGCGAAGAGCCCGGTCACCCTGCCGTTTTCCATTGCCAATTCCACGGCATGGAATCCTGCCAGCAAGCGGATGGATGGGGTCTCGGCCGCCCGCCTGGCAAGCGTGCGGGAAATCTCCGCTCCCGCGCGGTCGCCGCCGACATGGACAATGCGCGGCCGCCCATGCGCTGCTTCCAGGCCCACCGCAAGGCGGCCATCGCCATCGCGGTCAAAAGGAACGCCAAAGCGGACCAGGTCGGCAACGCGGGCCGGTGCTTCCCGCGCCACCAGCGCCGCGATGTCCGGATCGCACAGCCCTGCGCCGGCAGCCATGGTGTCTGCGGCATGGTCCTGCCAGTGGTCGCCTTCGCCGACTGCCGCGGCGATCCCGCCTTGAGCCCAGGCGCTGGAACCGGAGGTTCCCGGCGTCGAGCCCGCCAGCACCAGCGAGGGCAGGGGAGCGAGCTTCAACGCGGTGAAAAGCCCTGCGACGCCGGCGCCCAATATCAAGGCGCCATCGGTCTCGATCACATTGTCGATCATCTGTTTCATCGCGGGCCCGTTCACCGTGGTATAGCCAGCATGCGGTCGATGGCGATTTTGGCGCGCGCGGAAATCGCGGGATCGATCACCACTTCCGTCGTCATCGTCTCCAGCGAATGTAGGATGCCCTTCAGCGTTATGCGCTTCATATGCGGGCAGAGATTGCAGGGCTTGATGAAATCCACGTCGGGATATTCCACCGCGACATTGTCGCTCATCGAGCATTCGGTGATCAGCACCACCCGGCCGGGATGGTGCTTGCCGACATAACCGATCATCGCGGCGGTCGAACCGGTGAAATCGGCTTCCGCCACCACTTCCGGCGGGCATTCGGGGTGGGCCAGCACGGTGACGCCGGGATGGGCGGCGCGCAGATCGCGGATCTCCTCAGGCGTGAAGCGCTCATGCACTTCGCAGGCGCCTTCCCAGGTGATCACTTTGATTCCGGTCTTGGCCGCGACATTGCGGGCGAGATACTGGTCCGGCACCATGATCACGCCGTCGCTGCCGAAATCGCGCGCGATCGTTTCCACCACCTTGACCGCATTGCCCGAGGTGCAACAGATATCGCTCTCCGCCTTCACTTCGGCGGAGGTGTTGACATAGCTCACGACCGGCAGGCCGGGATGTTTTTGGCGCATCAGCCGCACATCCGCGCCGGTGATCGAGGCCGCCAGCGAGCAGCCCGCCCTGGTGTCGGGAATCAGCACCGTCTTTTGCGGCGAAAGAATCTTGGAGGTCTCGGCCATGAAATGCACGCCGGCCTGGACGATCACGGCCGCATCCGTCCGCGCCGCTTCGCGCGCCAGTGCCAGGCTGTCGCCGGTGAAATCGCTGACGCAATGGAAGATTTCCGGGGTCATGTAATTGTGACCCAGGATCACCGCGTTCTTTTCCCGCTTGAGCCGGTTGATTTCCGCGATCAATGGCGCGTGCACCGGCCATTCGATCTCGGGAATGACCCGGGCGACCTTGGCGTACAGACCCTCGGTCGCGCGCGCGACTTGATCGGTATAGGCTAGTTCAACGCCCATTCTGCTTCGCCTCTTCTATTTATACTCACTTCGAGCATAAATGTGGTCTAAAAAACCCGGCCTTCAAGTGCCGGTTTATGAACTTTATGCTACACCTGAGCATAAGCCCGTCAAGTGATCAAACGCTTAAAACGGCTGCATGGCAGCCCCGCGTTTTTTGGCGGAAAAGAGCTATTTTTCCAGATACCGGGCCAGCTTGTCGAAACTCTGGCTCCAACCTTGCTCCATCCCGCCGATCATGCCGACCGCCTGTTCGGTGAGCGCTTTGGCGCTGGTGGTCATTTCCATCAGGGTGCCTTCGGGGTGGTCGGCGAAGGTGACCGAGGTCAGCGCCTCGATCAGCCGCTGGCCGCCAGGACCGAGAGGCTCGTTCTCGAACACCAGCTTCTTGCCCGGCACGATCTCGCGATAGCGTTTGACCATGGGCATGTCCATGTCCCAGGGCGAGCCTTTGGGTCCATGCATGGTGATATGCATTTCCCCATCCACCTTGACATCGCCTTCCACCACCGGGTTGGTGAATTGTTCCGGTCCCCACCATTCCTTCAGGTGTTTCGGCTCCGTCCAGGCCGCCCAGACCAGGGCGCGCGGCGCCTTGATGACGCGCTTGATGGTGACGGTGCGTTCGCCGAAGACTTTCCGGGTCATGGTGTGATCTTTCAGATTCTTTGTTTGCCAAAAACAGCGGTCAGGGGCGGCCCAGATTCGCTTTTTCGCAATTGACCATCCAAGGCGTGCCAAACCGGTCCACGCACATGCCGAAGCGCTCAGCCCAGAAGGTTTCGGCGATCGGCATGCTCGCATTTCCGCCTTCCGCCAGGGCGGCAAAAATGCGTTCGGCCTCGCCCGGTGTGTCCACATTCACATTGACGGCGAAACCTTTCGGCATGCTTTGCTGGTTTTGCGGCGAATCCGAGCCCATCAGCAGCGCCTCTCCCACTTTCATGCGCGCATGCATGACCTTTCCCACGAATTCGGGCCCGCCCATTTTCGGATCTTCCGCCTTGAGGATCGCCAGGATCTTGCCGCCCAGGATTTTCTCATAAACCTTGAACGCTTCCTCGCAGTTGCCTCTGAAGTTCAGATAGGTGTTGATCGCGGTCATTTGTTTCTCCTATTCCGATTTGGTTTTGCGATGTCTGGGCGGCTTGGACTGAAGCTTTTGAAGATAAGCCTCCAGCCGGTCCAGTCTTGCGTTCCAGAGGCGGCGATATTCCTCCAACCATGCGTCAACGGCTTGAAGGCTTTGCGGCTCCAGCTTGCAGGGACGGAACTGCGCGTCGCGCGAGCGTGAGATCAGGCCTGCCCGTTCCAGCACTTTGAGATGCTTGGAGACCGCGGGCAGGCTCATGTCGAAAGGCGCTGCCAGCTCATTGACCGAGCTTTCGCCCTCTGCCAGCCGGGCGAGGATGGCTCGCCGGGTGGGATCGGCCAGGGCCTGGAAGGTTTCGGACAGGCGATCCATTAAACTCTCTAGTTAAATAACTATATGGTTTAATATGCCCTCGAGATCGCCTTGTCAAATACCCCAGAAATGCGGATTAACGCCTTGACGATAAACGAAGACCCGGAGCAGGCCTTTCGCGCAGAACTTCGCGCCGGAAGCGGAAAAGCTCAGCCGGCCGGCCGCGGGCAGGGGCAGAGAATTTTCCTGTCCCCTCCACCAGGCCCTGTTCCGCCACCAGGCGGCGGAAATTCTGTTTATGCAGCCGCACCCCGGAAATCGCCTCCACCGTGCGCTGCAATTCCAGGAGCGTGAAGGAAGAGGCCATCAATTCGAACACCACCGGCCGGTATTTCATCTTGCCGCGCAGCCGCGCAATGGCGGTGGCGAGAATCCGGCGATGATCGAACAGCATGGCACTGCCCAGTTCCGGGGGCTGGGCGCTCTGACGGCCTGCGTCGCGGTTCGCCTCCTGCACCAGGCCCGCCTCATAGAGAAGCTCGTAGCGCTCCAGCACCCGCTCTTCGTCCCAGGCGATGCCGCCTTCGCCAAAGCAAAGGCGCATGCGGTCGCGCCGCCGTTCCGTTGCCGCGGGGCTGCCCGCCTCTTTCACGAATTTGCGCAAGGCGGGAAGGATGACGCCATCGATCATCGCCGGACGCTCGCTGCGCCAATCTTCCCAGGGAAAATGCTGGTACCAGCCGCGCCAGCGCGTATCGGGCGCCTGCGGTTGTGCCGGCCTGGTGAGCGCCAGATAGCCTACCGACACCACCCGCGCGCTCTCGTCCGGGGCCGCCAAATGCCGGCCCCGATCGCCGAACGTATAAAGCTGCTCGGTATAACCGATCTCGAAATGGGTCTGTTCTTCCACCCATTTCCGCAAGCCCGATTCCAGGGTGCGCTGGGTACTGGGATCGAAAGGACCGAAGGGAAGGGCGTCCTCCATGCCCTGATGCGTCACCACCAGCACGGATGGATTTTCCTTTTCGACCGAAACGATGGCCGCCGAAAGTCCGATGTTGACGACGTTGGGCTTCGTGATTGCGATCATAATTGCGCCAGGGGAAAATCGGTGGTCACGCCTTCCATCAGGAGAAGGGGCGGCCCCATGGCCGATACCGCCTCCAGCATCCGGCCCTCACGGCCCAGGGCCGCATCGGCATGGCGCACAAGGAGACGGTTGGGGTTGGCATGCGCGGCGCGCCGCCTTATCGCCAGCGCGATCTCGACCTCGCGGCCCGGACCCAGCCGGTCGCACAGCACCGCATAAGCCGACGCCATGGAACGGCTGATGCCGGCCCAGCAATGGATCAGGAGCGGCTTTCGCGCATCCCAGTCGCGGCTGAAGGCCAGGAGCCGGTCGATATGGTCACGGGCGGGCGGATTGTCGCCGGCCTCGGGATCGGCAATATCGTTGACGCCGAGTTTCAGATGATGCTCCGCCGCGAAACCTCTGGGTGTTTCGATCATATGCTCGGGTGAAAGCAGGCTTACGATATGCGAAGGCGCATGGCTCTCAATCGCGTCTTCCAGGCTGGATAAAGGTGTCACCAGGATTCGGGGCATGTTCTTCCTTAGCACCGCTATGATGGCACCTTGGTGGCGAGACGGTGAAATCGCTCCAGGAACTGCGCCTGCGCATCCGCCGTGGCCAAAGGTGTCAGGCGCGGGGTCTTGATCCCAGCGCGGGGAGCGCCAAAGAGGCGGCGCGCCTCGCCTTCCTCAAAGCCCGCCAGTTGCGTGGCTTCGTAGTATGCGGACAGCCGGTCGGCCTTCTTGAACAAGGCTGCCAGGGCGGCCGGGGTCTCGGCCGGCAAGCCGAAGCGCAGATGGATGGCGGCGAGAAGCTTCAATTCCAGGGCCTTGTAATCGACGCCGATAGCCGCCTTGAAGGGACTGATCAGGTCCCCGATCACATATTCCGGCGCATCATGCAGCAGGGCCATCAACCGGGCCTCCTGTGCCAGCCTGGGATTGAGTTCCATGGTCAGCCGCTCCACCAGCACACAATGTTGAGCGACGGAAAAAGCATGGGCGCCGCGGGTCTGGCCGTTCCAGCGCGCCACCCGCGCCAGGCCATGGGCGATGTCGGTGATCTCGATATCCAGCGGGCTCGGTTCCAGCAGGTCCAGGCGCCGGCCGCTGAGCATTCTTTGCCAGGCCCTTGCGGTCCTCAAGCCAAAAGCCTCATGCCGGTGAGGGTCAGCGTCGCCGCCAGGATCAGACGCAGGGCGAGGTCGGGAAGGCGCGGCGCGAACATGCTGGAAATGAAGATGCCGGGTAGCGATCCCAGGAGCAAGGATTCCAGAATGCCGATATCGATGCCACCATTCATCAGATGGCCCAGGCCGGCGATCAAGGTAAGCGCCACGGCATGGGCGATGTCGGAACCGGCGATCTTTACCACCGGCAGTTCCGGATAAAGCAGGATGAGCGCGGTGACGCCCAGCGCCCCTGCGCCGACAGAGGAGATGGTCACCAGCACGCCTAGGGTGACCCCGGTTGCAATGGTGAAGAAGGCGGTCTGGCTTTCACTCAGGACGCCGACCCGGCGGGAGTAGCCGGCCAGCAATTTCTTGCGGAACACCAGCGCCAATGCGGTGGAGAGCAGGGCCACGCCCAGCACTTTGGTGATCAGGCCGTTCATTGTCGCCGGATCGATCTTGAGCGCGTAAATCACCGCAAGGGTCAGAAGTGAAGCCGGCAGGCTGCCCAGCGAGAGCCTTTTGACGATGCGCCAGTCGATGGTGCGGTTGATCCCATGCACCAGCGAACCGCCGGTCTTGGTGACGCTGGCGTAGAGGAGATCGGTGCCGACCGCCGTGGTGGGATGGACGTGGAACAACAGGATCAGGAGCGGGGTCATCAATGAGCCGCCGCCCACGCCTGTCATTCCCACCAGGAAGCCCACCGCGAAGCCCGACAGGATGTAAAGCGGGTTCAGGGCATGGAACATGGAATGTGATTTTCAATACGGTCAGGGGGAAGGGGAATGACCCAATCTCACATAAAGCGCGGCGGCGGACAATCGCCGGTTGCCTGGAAAAAGGGCAGTCGCGGCCGGAGAAATAGACAGCGCCAATTTGGGGCGATACCGCCGGACCTTGCCGGCCCATCTACTCCACCTTTTGTAGGATCAAGCCCCGGTTCTGCAACCGCAATTCCTGCCGGGTGCGGGACCAGGGTCAACACGCTATTTATGTTTTTCCTGTACCCAGACGGTTTCCT
>CAZEFQ010000088.1:0-40285 GCA_964511505.1 uncultured Rhizobium sp. | reverse complement strand
CGGTCCGCTGGAGAACCAGTTCTCCACCATTCCCGGCATCAGCCAGATGACATCGTCGAGCAACATCGGCCAGACCAACATCACCATTCAGTTCGCACTGGACCGCGACATCGACAGCGCCGCGCAGGATGTGCAGGCGGCGATCTCCGCCTCCCTGGGCCAATTGCCCAAGGCGCTGCCGCGCCCGCCCAGCTTCCGCAAGGTCAATCCCAACGACCAGCCGATCATGTACATCATCATGCGGTCGGACACGATGGCGTTGAACGACCTGGATGAATATGCCGAGACGCTCCTGGCGCGGCAGATATCCACCATCGAGGGCGTGGCGCAGATACAGGTGTTCGGCCAGGGCAAATATGCCGTGCGCATCCAGGCCGATCCCGATGCCCTGGCGGCGCGCCAGATCGGCATCGACCAGCTCTCGAACGCCATCGCCACCGCCAATGTCAACCAGCCCACCGGCGCCATCAACGGCGTGCGCCAGGCGGCCTCCATCCTGGCCACGGGCCAGTTGAACAGCGCCGCGGATTTCCGCAACCAGATCATCGCCTATCGCAACGGCGCGCCGGTGCGCTTGAGCGAAGTGGCCACGGTCATTGACGGCCAGGAGAGCTATTTGGGCGGCACCTGGCTGCACCAGAAGAAAGTCGTGATGCTGCAGGTCAACCGGCAGCCCGGCTCCAACACGGTCGAGGTGATCAACCAGATCAAGCAAATCCTGCCCCGCTTCCAGGCCGGGCTGCCCAAGGCGGTGCAGTTGGTCATCCTCTACGACCAGAGCAACCAGATCCGCGCCTCGGTCAACGACGTGCAGATCACGCTCCTGATCGCCGGCCTGATGGTGGTGGCGGTGATCTTCGTCTTCCTGCGCCGTGTTTCAGCGACGCTGGTTCCGTCACTCGCCCTGCCTATCGCGGTGATTGCCACTTTCGCCGGCATGGCGGCAATGCGGTTCAACCTCGACAATCTCTCGCTGATGGCGCTGACGCTCTCGGTGGGCTTTGTGGTGGATGACGCCATCGTGATGCTGGAAAACATCGTCCGTCATATCGAGCACGGCGAAAAGCCTTACGAAGCGGCGCTGAAAGGCTCCGGCGAAATCGGCTTCACCATCCTTTCCATGACCGTGTCGCTGGCGGCGGTGTTCATACCGGTCGTCTTCATGGGCGGCATTGTGGGGCGGCTGCTGCATGAATTCGCGGTGACGATCATCATCGCCATCGCTTTTTCCGGCATCATTTCTGTGACGCTCACCCCCATGCTGTGCGCCTATGTGCTCAAGGACGAGCATGGCCAGAAGCACAACGCGTTCTATCGCTGGAGCGAAAATACCTTCAACCGCATCCATGCCGGCTATAACCGCTCGCTCGGCTGGGCGGTGACGCATCGCCTGGTCATTGTGGGACTGTTCTTCGCCAGCATCCTGGCCAGCGCCGGCCTGTTCATGGTCATGCAGCAGGATTTTCTCCCCTCCGACGACCAGGGCCGCCTGACCGGCCAGATCCAGGCGGCCAACGGCACCTCCTTCAACCAGATGTACGCCTATCTGGATGAGGTGGGCAAAGTGCTGGATGCCGATCCCAATGTCACCGATTCGCCGGAGATGATGCCCAGCCAAAATGGCGCCGCCGGCAGCAACCAGGGTCTGTTGCGGATCATTCCGTTGAAGCCCGTGAGCGAGCGCGCCAGCTGCCCCGGCTTTCACATTTTCCCGTGCCATCTGTCCGCCGATGACGTCGCCCGCGAACTCAGGACGAAATTGTCGCGCTTCCCGGGCATCAATGTCTTCATCACCAACCCGCCCTCGATCAGCATCGGCGGCCGGGGCGGGCGCTCCATCTATCAGTACACCATGCAGGGCACCGATCTGGACCAGCTCAAGGAGGTCTCCGACCGGCTGGTCGCCTATCTGAGGGACATGCCGGCTTTTGTCGGCGTCACCAGCGACCTGGATGCAGCGATGCCCTCGGTGCATGTCGCGATCGACCGCGACCGCGCCGCGGCGATGGGCGTGCCGGCCCAGAATATCGAGACCGCGCTGGGCGACGCCTTCGGCGGCTGGCAGATCAGCCAGATCAACCGGCCGGCCAACCAATATGCCGTCATCCTGGAGCTTCTTCCGTCCTTCCAGGAGAAAGCCAACTATCTGGACCGGCTTTATGTGACATCCAGCGCCGGCACGCTGGTGCCGCTGTCGGCGGTGACCACGATCACGTCCGGTACCCAGCCCCTCAGCATCAACCATTCGGGCGAGCTGCCGTCCGTCACCATCTCCTTCGACCTGACCAAGGGCTATACGCTGAGCGACGCCGTCACGGCGATGGGCCAGGCGACCCAGGAGATCGGCGTGCCCGACACCATCAGCGGCAGTTTCCAGGGCACCGCCGCCGCCTTCCAGCAGTCCACCCAGAATATGGGCATGCTGCTCGTCGTCGCCATGATCGTGGTCTATATCATCCTGGGCATCCTTTATGAGAGCCTGATCCATCCGCTCACCATTCTTTCCGGCCTGCCTTCCGCGGCGATGGGCGCGCTCTTGATCCTGTTCCTGGTCGGCTTGCCGCTGACGCTTTACGCCTTTGTCGGCATGATCATGCTGATCGGCATCGTGAAGAAGAACGCCATCATGATGATCGACTTCGCGCTGACACGGCGGCGCAACGACAATGTGACGGCCGAACAGGCGATTCTGGAAGCCGCCAAGACGCGCTTCCGGCCGATCATGATGACGACCATGGCGGCGATGATGGGCACCCTGCCCATCGCGCTGGGCCTCGGCGCCGGAGCGGAATCCCGCCGGCCGCTGGGCGTGTGCGTGGCGGGGGGCCTTCTCTTCTCCCAGGTGCTGACGCTTTACATAACCCCGGTGATCTACATCTATCTGGATCGATTGGAGGGCCGGCTCTACACGGTGCGGCGCCGCAGACCCGGATCGGGGCGCGAGACAGCTGGCCAGCCGGCAGAATAGCATCCTTAGCCCGCATAATCCATCGGGAAAAATCCGGCCTGGGCGCGCTCCCTTGCCGGGTGATAGGCTGGTCCCTAGGATAAATATCGGCGCGTTCCTTGCCGCGTGCATTGCTAGAAACCCGAAGAGTCTTGGTCCGCAATCCTTGATTGTGCGGCTGCCGCTCTTCCTCGCGAAGGATCGTGCATGAAAGTCGCGATTGTCGGCATCGGCCATGTGGCGCGTTACCAGATCGACGCCATCCGGCACCTGCCCGGCGAGGTGGAGCTGGTGGGAATCTATGACGGCGACGGCACGGCGCGCCTCGACATTCCCTGCCGCTTCCATCGCTCGCTGGACGAACTGATCGAGAATTCGCCGGCCGATGTGGTGGTGGTTTCCACCAACAATAGCGATCATTTCGGCACCGCCTCGCGTCTCATCAATGCCGGCCGCGCGGTGATGGTGGAAAAGCCCATCTGTGAAAATCGCGACGATTTGCGCCGGCTGCAGAAGCTGGCTCACACCCGCAATCTGTTCTTCCATGCGGCATTCCACGCCGCTTTCGGCCTGGATCTTCTCTGGTGGATGGAACAGCGGGCGAATTTGAGCCGCCGTTATGGGGCCGTCACCCATTTCGACATGGGCTTTTACGACCCTTATATCGACCGGGAAGGCGCAGTCCGCAAAGGGGCAAGAGGCCTGGGCGGCTCCTGGTACGACAGCGGCATCAATGCGCTTTCCGTGCTGGCGCGGATTGCCGACCCCGGCTCGATCGAGATCGAAAGCGCCAACATGTTCGCCTCTGCGCACATCCCCTGCGAGCAGGTCAACGGCGGCGCCCGCCTCAACTGCCTGGTGGACGGTTTTTCCTGCGCCGGTGAGATCAATACCGACTGGTCGCTGGGGCTGGACCGCAAAATGACCGTCCTGTCGTATGAGCGTGCCACCTTGTTCCTGGATCATTCCCTGGAGCGGGTGGTGATCTGGGACGGGCGGGACAGGCCGGAAACGATTTCCCTGCAAAACGGCCAGCCGCGGCTCACCAACCACTATGTGGGGGTGTTCGCGGACCTCAAGGATGCCTTCGCGCAGAAGCGCGACAATTCCCTCCTCTCCGCCCAGCTCCATGAGCTGCTTTTTGCCGCCGTGGAACAGAAAAGCGCCGGGCGGCAAAATCCGGTCCGGAGCCTGCTGCGCTCGGCCGGCTGAATTTCCGGGAATGCGAATCTTGGGTAAAGTCGGCGGAGCTGATGGGGGCAGCCGATGCCATTGAAGAGTTTGCTGGCGCTTGGCCTTGTGCCCTTGCTGATAATTCCATGCGCCTTGGCGCAGGATAGTGGCGGTGCGCCCAAGACAGCGGCCACGTTTCCCGCGCCCGCGAAATATCCGAACGAAAGACCGGACCTGATCGCGCAACATTTGTCCGTTGCCCGCAAACTGGCCGGCACGGACCTGTTCCAGGACATGGCGCATCGCTGCATCATCAGCCCGCGTCTGCCGCTCAGGGTGGCCGGCATCCAATATCCCGGCAAAATCATCCCGACCCGGCTGTTCGACAATCTTTATTCGGTGGGGCAGAACGCGGTTTCGGCGCACGCGCTGGTGACCGGGGCCGGCATCATCATCTTCGACACGCTGGACAATGAAGACGAGGCCAAGAACCTTCTGGTCCCCAATCTGGTCACAATGGGCCTCAATCCCGCCGACATCAAATATGTCGTCATCAGCCACGAGCATCCCGATCATTATGGCGGTGCGCGTTACCTGCAGAAGACCTATGGCGCCCGGGTGATTGCTTCGGCGGAGGCCTGGAAAGGCATGGCGGCGCTTTTTGCCAGTTCCAGCGGTCCCGGCAGCAAGCTTCCCATTCCCGACAAGGACATGGAGATGGGCGACGGCCAGAGCCTGACCTTGGGCGGCACCAAGGTGACCTTCTATCTCACCCCGGGCCATGCCAAAGGCGTGCTCTCTGCCATCTTTCCGGTGACCGACCGGGGCGAGCCCCATGTCGCGGGTTATTTCGGCGGCACCGGCGGGGCGCCCGCCGATATCGATTTGCAGCGGGCACAGATCGCCTCGCTGGAAAGATGGGCCGATATCGCCGCGAAGGCCGGCGTGGACGTGAATATCACCAACCATCCTTTGCACAGCGAAGCCCTGGAAAAGGAGGAATTGCTGCGTTACCGGCTGCCCGGCGACAGCAATCCCTTCATTCTGGGTCCGTCCGTTTACCAGCGTTATGTGAAGGTGCTGGAAGAATGCGGCAGGGTGCAGCTTGGCATGCTGGGCCTGGACAAATAACGGCATGACGCCCGAACAGCGCGCCCGCGACATTCTGGGACTGAACGAGCCGGAACCGCGACGCCTCTCTATGCGGATCGAAAATCTCTGGCGGGCGGAAGGCTTCGCACCGGTGGTGCCGTTCAACGGCTCCATTTTCGCAACCCTGGGACGCGACGTGGATCCGGATATCCTGCGGGAGAGCCTGGTCCGCGTGCTGGAGCGCCATCAGGTGCTCCACAGCCGTCTGGCATTGGAGGAGGACCGCGCCATCCTGGTGCCGGAGCCTGTGAAGGCGCCCGAACTCGCGATCATAGACGTGCCGCGGGCCACGATCGCGGCGCACCGCGAAGGCGGCCCGGCTTCACCCTTGAGCGACTTTATCGATACGCCGGTCCGCCTCACCGGCGAATCCGGATTCCGCAGCAGTCTTTTCCGCGATGAAGAGGGGAACATCACCCTGGGGCTGATGTTGCATCATTATTTCGGCGACGGCTGGTCGTCGCAGGTGCTGCGCCGGGAAATCGCCGCCGCCTATGCCGCCCTGAAGGAGGCGAAGACGCCCGAATTTCCGTCGGCGCCGCAATATGCCGATTATGCGCTGGCGCAGAGACAGGCGCTGGCCACGAGCCTTGAGACCCGTCTTTCCTATTGGCGGGGCCGGCTGGAAAAAACGCCGCCTCTCAAGCTGCCTTATGACCATGTCCGCGACACCAACCGGATGGGCCGGCTTTATTTCGGCATCGCGGAAGAGGTTTCGGCGCGCCTGCTGGCGATGGCGCAATCGCGCCGGGTCAGCATTTTCGTGGTCTATCTCGCCGCGCTTCACCTTCTTTTGGCGCGCTGGTGCGGCACACGGCACGCCATCACCGCGGTGAACACGGCGGACAGGGTGAAGCCGCAATTCCTCAATATTGTGGGCTATCTGATCGCATCGCTGCCGATCACATCCGAAATCGACGACGAATCCGATTTGGGTAGCTTTCTTTCCGCGCTGGCGAGGAATTTTTACGACGCTTATGGCCATCGCGATCTCTCCTATGACCTTTATGACCGGGTCTGCGAGCCGCCGCGGCCCTTCTGCACCACGCTGTTCAATTTCATCCCGCTCCAGGAAAAGCTTTCCGCGGTCAAAAGCCAGTCCGCGGCCGCGCCGCCGGCAGGCATCCTGGCCGGTCCCGACATTCAGCGGGTGCGGGTGCACCGCGAGATATATTTTTGCCTGGTGGAGATGCCGCGAGGCCTGGTCGGCAAAGTTTACTATAACCTGGATTTCTTCCGGCAGGAGACGTTCGAGCGGTTCATCGCCGAGTTCAAGAATATCCTGGAGAAGATGGCCAAGGGCGTCGAAACAAGGCTGGGTGAGATCGGCTGACCGGCGGTGGACAGCCCTGTTCGTGCTGGGGAACATATTGCGCGGGCCACGGCAATGCTAGCCTCGCGGCAAGGGATGGGCCGGAAGCACGGTCTGGAAGGGCAGGAAACAATGGATGCGCTGAGCGGAGGGGCTGCGACAGGGAGTATCAAGGTCCGCCATCTCATCGTTGTCCTCCTCTTTGTCGTGACAACCATCAATAACGCCGACCGCGCCACGCTTTCCATCGCCGGCTCCGCGTTGGGCAAGGAGTTGGGCTTCAATTCCATCACCATGGGTTACATGCTCTCGGCTTACGCGGTCGCCTATGTCATCGCCCAGATTCCGGGTGGGCTTTTGCTCGACCGCTTTGGCTCACGCAGCATCTATCTTCTTTCCCTGGCACTTTGGTCGTTCTTCACACTCACCCAGGGCTTTGTCGGGGCGCTCACCGGCTTCGCGGCGGCGGCATCGCTTTATGCCATGCGCCTGGCCGTCGGATTCAGCAGCGCCCCGTGTTTTCCGGCGAACGCGCGCATCGTTTCCAGCTGGTTTCCGCTGGCGGAGCGCGGCACCGCCACTGCGATCTTCAATTCGGCGCAGTATTTCGCCCTGGTGGCCTTCGCGCCTTTGATGGGCTGGCTGGTCCACGCCTATGGCTGGCCTTCGGTGTTTTTCGTCATGGGCGGCATCGGATTGGTGGCGGTGGTTATGTTCGGGCGCTTCATCCATAGCCCGCTCGATCATCCCGATCTGCGCCAAGGCGAATTGGACTTTATCGAAAAGGGCGGCGCGCTGACCCGGCTGGACCAGAAGAGCGTGCAAAGAAAAAGCCAGCTCAGCTGGAGCAATGTCCGCCAGATTTTGGGCAATTCCACGCTTCTGGGCATTTATCTCGGGCAATATTGCATCAATGTCCTCAGCTATTTTTTCATCACCTGGTTTCCCATCTATCTGGTGCAGCAGCGCGGCATGTCCATCCTGCAGGCCGGCTTTTTCACCGCGCTGCCTGCGCTCTGCGGATTTGCCGGCGGGCTGTTGGGCGGCATCGCCTCGGACGCCATCCTGAGACGCTCCGGCTCGCTGACCATGGCGCGCAAATTGCCGCTCCTCTTCGGCATGCTGCTGGCGATGCTGATCGCGGTCTGCAACTATGTTGAAAGTCCGTGGCTTGTGGTCGCGATCATGGGGATCGGGTTCTTCGGCAAAGGCGTGGCGGCGCTGGGCTGGGCGGCGGTGTCGGATACTTCGCCCAAGGAATTGCTGGGCTTGAGCTTCAGCATCTTCAATACCGCGGGAAACCTGGCCGGGATCATCACCCCCGTCATCATCGGTTATATCGTCGCCGATACCGGCTCGTTCGATGCCGCGCTGGTTTTCGTATCGGCGCATTGCCTGGTGGCGATCTTCAGTTATTTCGTGATCGCCGGAAAATTCCAGCGCATGGAGCTGGCTTAGCTTTTCTTTGCGAACGGCAGCGAGCTTAGGCTTAGGCTTTTCTTGGCGAGCGTAGCGAGCCTAGAAAAGCTTGCCCTATCCGAGCGTGAGCCGAGGATGGAAAAGCTTGCCCCTCTTCGAGCGAAACGAGGGAGGGGCTCAGGTTGCCGCTCAGTCCCGGGACGGGACAAAAACCCTCAAAGGCGAATTTTTGGCCGGCAATGAACTATTTGTCATGCGGGCGGCTTTTCTATTCATCTCCGGTTCAACCGATAATGCGCATCCTTGCTGACCTTTCATGCCGGGGAGGAATCGTTGTCTCTGGAAGGCGTACTGGCCGCAAACCGCTTCGGACTGGGCGCGAAGCCTGACGAAGTCCAACTGGCAAGCCGCGATCCCAAGGCCTGGCTCAAGGCACAGATCGCGCCGGCCGATCAGCCCAGGCAGAAGGACGGCAGCGCCTTCAAGACAGGCGCGCAATTGCTGGCCGAGCTCGCCCAGTTCCAGCGCGAGCGCAGGGATGCGCGCGAAGCCAACAGCGCTGCAACCATCCAGGCATTCAACAAGGAACAGCAGCAGATCCTGCAGGACGAAATGCAGGCGCGCTTCGACCTGGGCTTTGCCACCGCGCGGCCTTTCGCGGAGCGGCTTACCTGGTTCTGGAGCAACCATTTCACCATCTCCATCCGCGGCGGCCAGGCCCGGTTGGCGGGGGCCTATGAACGCGAAGCGATAAGGCCGTTCATCGCCGGCAAGTTCGAGGACATGCTTTTGGCCGTCGCCAGCCATCCCGCGATGCTGATCTATCTCAACAATTCCCAGTCGATCGGGCCGGATTCGCTGGCGGGGATGAATTCGCGGCGCGGCCTCAACGAGAATTTCGGCCGCGAATTGATGGAGCTTTACTCCCTGGGCGTGAATGGAGGCTACACCCAGGCCGACGTGATTGCGCTCGCAAAAATCCTCACGGGCTGGAGCGTGGATCGGGGCGAACCGCAAAACCAGGGCCGCTTTGTTCGTTTCATGCAGTCACGGCTGCAGCCGGCCTATCCTGACGATCAGGACATGACGGGCCTCTCCAGCGGCTTCCGCTATTTTCCCAACCGGCATGAACCGGGCCGGGTGACGCTGCGCGGCAAGACCTATCCCGACGGCTTCGCCGGCGGGCGGGAAGCGATCCATGATCTTGCGCGTGATCCGGCCACAGCGCATTTCATCGCCACAAAATTCGCCACCCATTTCATAGCGGACAATCCGCCGCCGGATTCCGTGGCGCGGCTGGAACGTGTTTTTCGCGACACGGGTGGCGACCTCAAGGCGCTGGCGCAAACCGTGGTGGAAGACCCGGCCGCCTGGACGCCGGGACCGGGCAAATTCCGCCCGCCGGTGGAATATGTCACTGCGACCTACCGGTTGCTCAACCTGCCGCAGAACCGCAATCCGGATGTGTTTGAGCGACAGACCAGGGCGGCGATGCAGGCTTGCCGCTTGATGGGGCAATTCCCCATGTCGGCGCCTTCGCCCGCGGGCTGGTCGGACCAATCGCGGGATTGGTCCGGTCCTGACGCGCTCTTGTCGCGCATTGCCTTTGCACGGCAATTGTCGGAACGCCTGCCGCCGGATTTCGCGCCAAGCCAGGTGGTCCGGCTGGCGGACAACGCGTGGGGGCCCAGCCTTTCCCAGGCCACGCGCCGCAGCGTCGCGGACGCAGCCAATGCCGGCGAGGCCTTGGCGCTTCTGCTCTCCAGCCCCGAATTCCAACGGAGATAACCATGTACCGACGCCGTCTGCTTCAGGGTCTCGCCGCTTCGGCCACGCTCTGCCTTTGGGATGCGCCGCTCAAATTCGCTTTTGCCGCGGTGCCGGGCGACCGGCGATTGGTGGTGGTGATTCTGCGGGGGGCGGTGGATGGGCTGGCGGCAGTGCCGCCGCATGGCGACAAGGACTATTCCGCCACGCGCGGAAATCTGGCGCTCACCAGGGATGGTCCCACGCCGCTGCATGACCTGGACGGCATGTTCGGGCTCCATCCGGCGCTGGCCAACATGAAGACGCTGTATGACGCGAAGGACTTGATCGTCTTCCAGAATATCTGTTCGCCCTATCGCGAAAGGTCGCATTTCGAGGGCCAGAATGTGCTGGAAACGGGCGCGGCAAAGCCTCATCTGGTCAGCGATGGCTGGCTCAATCGCGCGCTGACGCCGATGGGGCTGGGAGATGGCGCTCATGCCCTGGCGGTGGCGCAGACACCGCCCCTGCTGCTCACCGGACCGGCCCGCGCCACCAGTTGGATGCCGGCCAAGCTTCCCACCCCGGACGCCGCTTTTCTGGCCCAGGTGAAGGCGCTTTACCGCAACGATCCCATGCTTTCCCAATCCCTGGACGATGCCTTGGCGCTGCAGGATTCGGCGGCAATTGCTTCCGATGACCCTTCCGACAAGAAGATGGGCCCTGCCAATGCCGCCAACCTGATCCCGCTCTTTTCGGGGGCGGGGCGGCTTTTGTCCGCGTCGTCGGGGCCGCGCGTGGCCGTGCTGGATATCAGCGGCTGGGACACGCATATCAATGAAGGCGCCGGCGACGGGCAGCTGGCGCGGCGGTTCTCGGCGCTAGACCAAGGTCTGGATGCGCTCAAAACAGCGCTGGGACCGGCTTGGAGCAAAACCGCCATCGTCATGGCGACCGAATTCGGCCGCACCGCCCGGCCCAACGGCAATGGCGGCACCGATCACGGCACCGGCGGCGCCAGCTTCCTGCTGGGCGGGGCGGTGGCTGGTGGGCATGTCCGCGCCGAATGGACCGGCCTTTCGGCGGCCACCCTGCAGGACGGACGCGACCAGCCGGCGCGTACCGACTTGCGTTCACTCTTCAAGGGCGTCTTGGCCGAGCATATGGGCGTGCCGGCTTCGGCCCTGAACGGGGTCGTCTTTCCCGACAGCTCCAATGCCCCCGCCATGACCGGGCTGATCCGGGCCTGACCGCCCGTCTCAGGACGCCTCTGTCCACTTTCGGCTTTCTGTGGCTCACTGCTGCCGTGGGTCCAGGGGGATGGCCATGGAAAATCATCTCACACGCCGCAAGTTTCTCGCCGCGGGCGCTGCCCTGCCTTTGCTTTCATCCGCCGGCGTGGCGCAAACCAAACCGGCTCTGGCCACGCGGCGGCTCAACAATGTGATGATCGCGGTTTCCGATCTGCAACGTTCGGCAGCCTTCTACGAAAAACTTTTCGGAACGCCGGTGATGCAGGGAAATGTAGCGCTCTTCCGCATCGGAGAAGGGCCGCATTTCCTGGGCGTGACGCAAGTTGCCGGCGGTGCCCAGCCCGGATTTCTTTCCTATGGTCTGACCGTCGAGAGCTTCGATCCCGCGCGCGTCGCCAAATCGCTCACCGCAATCGGCGCCAAAACCGAAACCATGACACGCGACGGCACCCCGGAATTGTGGACCTATGATCCCGACAATATAAAAATCCAGTTGCAAAATACCGGTTATGGGCACGGCTCCGGCCCGTTGGGTGCGGTGCTGCCGCCTCCGCCGCCCGCGCGGGGCAAGCCGGCGTTCAATCTCAAGAGCATCAGCCATGTGACACTGACCAATTCCAACGGTCCCAAGAGCCTCGATTTCTACACCAGGGCGTTTGGCTGGCAGGTGCAATCCAAGCAGGGACCCACCCAATGGTGCTTCGCGGTGGGCGAGGGGCTTGATTGCGTGGTGTTCAATGTGGGCGTCAACAATCCCAGCGCCAGGGCCGGCATCAATCACGCCTGCTTCACCATGCCGGCCTTTGATCCCAATACGGTGATGAACATCCTGGCCGACAATGGGCTGGAGCCGATCGAATATGGCAACAGCGCCCTGATCAAGCCGATGACCTGCCGCACAAGGTTCCGCCAGCGCGCCAACAATGGCGGGGGCCCGGGCCATTGGCTGGGCACGCCCGAGCTATATTTCAATGATCCGGACAACATCGCCATGCAGCTTCAGGATGTAAGCTATTGCGGCGGTTCGGGCCTTCAGGGCGAGATTTGTCCCTGATTGCTGGCCAAGGCCATGCGGCGCCGTTCTCATTGCACTGCAACAATGTCGTCACACCATTTGCCAGTCCGGACCCATGAACTAAAATGCGGTCAACACCGGGTGCGGACCGGGGTCCGCATGACGGGACAAATCAGGGGGAGCCGATGAAACGCGCATGGTTGCTGGCGGGCGTTGCCGCCTTTCTTTCCGCGAACGCTATGGCGGCGGACAAATATCCGATTCAGGTCGTGCCCGTGGGCAAGGGGCCGTACAATTTCCCCGAGGGCTACCGCACGCCCTGGGACAAGGTCACCATCCAGGTGGCCGAAAAGCTTTCGCCCAATCTGGTCACGCTTCACGGCAATGAGGGCGTGGACAGTGGCCATCCCGACGCTTCGGGCGGACGGGTCGCGGTGCTTTATGGACCGGACGGCATCTTCATGGTGGACACCGAGAACGGACCGGTGGCGGAAAAGACGCTGAAGGCGATCCGCACCTTCAGCCAGGCCCCGATCAAGGTGGTGGTCAACAGCCATGCCCATGGCGACCATACCGGCGGCAATGCGTTCTTTGCCAAACAGGGCGCCATCATCTTCTCGCAGGAAAATCTGCGCGACGAGATGAGCCCCAATCCCAACGCGCCGCCGCGGCCGGCCGGCGCCCCCGCCGCGCCGCCTTTCGATCCGGCCAGCCTGGCGGTGGTGACCTACAAGTATGATCCCGCCACGGAAGGCAAGCCCGCGCTCACCTTCCACATGAATGGCGAGACGGTGGACGTGATCCCGATGATGCCTTCGCATATGGGCGGCGACTCGGTGATCCGCTTCCAGAAAGCCAATGTGATCTATATCGAGGATTTCTATCGCAACTTCGGCTATCCCTTCGCAGACCAGGGCAATGGCGGCTCCATCAACGGCATGTTCCAGGCCATCGACCTTCTGGAAAAGCTGGCCGACGATAACACCGTCCTGGTTCCCGGCCACGGCACGCTGGTGCACCGCAAAGACCTTCTGCCTTACCGCAAGATGCTGCGGGAGGTGCTCGACAAGACGACCGCCCTGCGCAAGTCGGGCAAGTCGCTGAAGGAGGTTCTGGCGATGGACCTGACCAAACCCTATGACAACATCACGCTTGGCGACACCCAGCAGAGCAAGGACCGCTTCATCACGGAAGCCTATGCCGAAGCCGGCGGCCCCCTGCCGGCCATCGTCAATGGGCGGCGCCAGATGCCGAAGCTGTGACCTGACGGCGTTAGCCGGCGCGGACCATCAGCGCCGGCCGGCAGTGGCGGCAAGAAGCAAGGTTTCCCATTCCTTGGCGCGGGCAGGCCAGGAGCAGACGCGATTGACCGTCCGGCTCTGTTCCAGGCGCTCAGCCGCCCATCTGTTGGGATCGGCGAGGAAGGCGGCGGCATTGTCTTCCAGCAAACGGGTGTAGCGGGCCACGATTTCATCATCTTCCATGCTTTGATCGACGGGCAGGAGGTCGGCGAAGCCCAGCGTGGTCTCCTTCAAGGCGCCGAGGTCGAGAGCGATCACTTTCAATCCCGCGGCGATCGCTTCCAGCGCGGCGATGCAATAAGTCTCAATGAAGCTGCAGGGATAGGTAAAAAAAGCGGCAGACCTGAGTCCTTTCGCCAACACCGGCTGCGGCACCGCTCCGTGATAATGGGTGCGCGGAGCGGCTTTCACCCGGCGGTAAAGCTCGAGGAACGGGGTCTCTTCGCCGCGATAGGTCTGCATCGCCGAATAGATGTCGAAACGGGTGCCGGACTTTACCCGCCGGATGACCTCGACCAGGAGATGCAGGCCGCGATAGGGCATGCTGGTATAGACCGCGCGGTTCTCTTTGGCGGCGCGCAACTGCTCAGCCGAAGTGAACATGGTTTCGAAGGCCGGCGCGATGCCGTTGCCGATCACTGCGGAGCGTCCCCGGTAGCGGAACATCGCGGCCTGGGTATGGCTGACAAACACGGCGCAATCGATATGAGGAGCCATGGCGGCCAGAGGCGTCATCGCCGGCTCCTGAGGCAGCAGATGCACCCAGCAGACATGAAAAGGTTTGGGCGCCAGGAGCTTCAACTGCTCGGCCACCTGGGGGGCGGAAAGCGAGATCACGGCATCGAAGCCCATGGCGCCTATGAACGCCTCGCGCACTGCCGTATGGAGTTCGACGTGCCAGACACCCTTGATGCGCTCGGGCGTGCCGGGCGGAAGGCGGGCGGCAAAAACCACCTCATGACCCATTTGCGCCAGTTGGCGGGCCAGATAGGCGGCAGACGATTCGGTGCCGCCCAGCGGCTCGCGCTCCGGCGTGCCCACATCCATCACGACGGGGCTGAAACAGAGAAATAGCAATTTCATGATGAGCCGAGCTTTGCCGCTCAAACTGCGAAAGACAAGTTCTCGCAGTGCAACAATCGGGACTGACAATTGATCCGGCCGGGGTTATCGGCATAGGATATTTGTGTCAAAACATAAGAATCGCGAGGGGGACTTCCGGAAGATGCGGTATTCCAAGCCGCTCAAAATGTGCCGCCGGCGCTTTCTGGCGTCGGTGGCGGCGCTTCCGGCCCTGACTGGGCTGACCATGTCCGGTCTCGCCAAGGCTGCCACATATTCGGGCACGCTGCCCTGGTCCCCCTTTGCCGGCGACCCGCCCAAGCCGATCAATCCGCTGGGGTGGTATTTCTTCACTCCTGACGAAGTGGCCGCGGTGGAAGCGATCGTGGACCGCTTCATTCCGGCCGACAATCTCTCCCCCGGCGGCAAGGACAGCGGCTGCGCCGTTTTCATCGACCGGCAAATGTCAGGCTTTTATGGCCAGTCCAGCCGGCTCTACATGAAGGGGCCGTTTGTGACCGGCCTGCCCACCCAGGGCTACCAGGGCGCGCTCACCCCGTCGGGGCGCTATCGGGTGGGGCTCAAGGCCTTGGACGATTATGTAAAGGCGACCTACGCGGGTAAGGGCTTCGCCCAACTCGCGCCCGAACAGCAGGACGCGGTCCTGGAAGGCATGGAGAGCGGCAAGATCAATCTCAAGCTGGCGCCCGGTTTCAACACACGGGCCTTTTTCGACCTTCTCCTGCAGAACACGATGGAAGGCTTTTTCGCCGATCCGCTTTACGGTGGCAACAAGGACATGGCGAGCTGGAAGATGATCGGCTTCCCCGGCGCGCGCTATGATTATCGCGCCTATGTCGGCAAGCATGGCCAGCCTTATCCCCATGGGCCGGTTTCGATCTACGGCGCGGACAGTTGGAAGGTGAAAGGCTGATGCCCAGACTTCTTCCCCGCAAGGACGCGGTTGTCGTCGGCCTGGGCTGGACCGGCTCGATCCTGGCGCAGGAGCTCACGGAAGCGGGTCTCGATGTGCTGGCCATCGAGCGCGGCCCCTGGCGCGACACCGCCACCGATTTCAACATCGGCTATATGCCCGACGAATTGCGCTATGCCATCCGCCGCGAGCTGTTCCTGCAGCCCCGCAAGGAAGCCATGACCATGCGCAATGACCTCAGCCAGACCGCGCTTCCCATGCGCGATTACGGCTCCTTCCTGCCCGGTTCGGGCGTCGGCGGGGCGGGTGTGCACTGGAACGGCCTGTGCTGGCGCTATTATCCCTCCGATTTCGTCTTGAAGACCCATCTCACCCAGAAATATGGGGCCAAGAAGTTCGACGGCCTCACCATCCAGGACTGGGGCGTCACCTGGGACGATATCGAGCATTGCTACGACAAGTTCGAATATATCTGCGGCACCTCGGGCAAGGCGGGCGTTCTCAACGGCAAGGTGGTGCCCGGCGGCAATCCCTTCGAGGGTTCGCGCTCCCGTGAATACCCCAATCCGCCGCTCACCATGCCCTACACCTCGACCCTGTTCACAAAAGCGGCTTCGGACATGGGGCTGCATCCTTTTCCGGCACCCGCCGCCAATCTCTCGCGGCCTTATGTCAACCCGCTGGGCATCGCCATGGGCGAATGCACCTATTGCGGTTATTGCGAGCGTTTCGGCTGTGCCAATTATTCCAAATCGGCGCCCCAGACCTGCATCCTGCCGGTCCTGGTCAAGAAGCCCAATTTCCAGGTGCGCACCGAATGCGAGGTGCTCAAGGTCAACCTTCACCCCGACGGCAAAACCGCCAAGAGCGTGACCTATGTCAATACCTCGGGTGAGGAGTTCGAACAGCCCGCCGACATCATCATCCTGGCGGGCTATGGCCTGATGAATGTACGCATGATGCTGTTGTCGAATATCGGCAAGCCCTACGATCCCAACACCAATGTGGGCACGGTTGGCCGCAATTACTGCTACCAGACCGAGGGCGGCGGCGCCTCGATGATCTTCGACGACAAAAGGTTCAATCCCTTCATGGGGGCGGGCGCGCTGAGCGCGGCGGCGCATGATTTCAACTCCGACATGGATCATTCCAAGCTGGATTTCGTCGGCGGGGCGACCATCGGCGCCGGCTCCAGCAACGGCCGGCCGATCCAGGGCCGGCCGGTGCCGCCCGGCACGCCGCGCTGGGGCAGCAAATGGAAGGACGCGACGGCCAAGACGTATGGCCGCACCATGGGCATCGGTCCCACGGGCTCCAGCTATGCCCAGCGCGGCAATTACCTGGATCTCGATCCCACCTATAAGGACGACTACGGCCGTCCGCTGCTGCGCATCACCTTCGATTTCCCCGACAATGACATCCGGATGCAGAACTGGGTCAGCCAGCAATGCATGAAGATCGCCCGCACGCTCAACCCCAAAATCCTCACGGGGGGAACGGCACGCAAAGGCTGGAATTCGGTGCCCTATCAAAGCACCCACAACACCGGCGGCGCGATCATGGGGGCCGATCCCAAAACCAGCGCGCTTAACCGTTATCTGCAAAGCTGGGATGTCTCCAACGTCTTTGTGATGGGTGCTTCCGCCTTTCCGCAGAACTCGGCGGTCAACCCCACCGGCACGGTTTGCGCCCTCGCTTATTGGGCGGCGGAAGCCATCACCACCCGATACATCAAGAATCCCGGTCCGCTGGTGCAGGCATGAGGAGCTGGGTCAAAAAAATCGCCTGCACCGTTTTTTTGACGGCCGCTTTCGCGGCTCCCGCCTTTGCCGGGGCCGAGCCGGATTACGACCGGGTTGCGGACGGCCGCTACCAGGCGATCCTGGGCGACTGCATGGGCTGTCACAGCATGAAAGGCGGCGCGCTTTTCGCCGGCGGCGACCGGCTCGAGACGCCTTTCGGCACCATGGTGGCGCCCAATATCACGCCCGACAAGGAAACCGGTATCGGCAGCTGGTCGGAGGCCGATTTCCGCCGTGCGGTCAAGCAAGGCATCAGTCCCGGCGGCAGGCGGCTTTATCCAGCCATGCCGTTTCCCGCCTATGCCAAGATGCGCGATGAAGACGTCGCCCGCCTCTATGACTATATGCGCACGGTCGAGCCGGTGCGCCGCGCGGTGCGCAGCAACCTGCTGCGCTGGCCGTTCAATATGCGGTTCTTGATGGTGTTCTGGGACTGGCTGTTCTTTCAGCCCGGCGAGTTCGTTGCCGATACGGCCAAATCTGTCGCCTATAACCGCGGCGCTTATATCGTCACCGGCCCCGGCCATTGCGGCGCCTGCCATACCGGCAAGACCATGCTGGGCTCGGATTCCTCCCGTTCGCTGGGCGGCGCTTCGTTGCAGGGCTGGTTCGCACCCGACATCACTTCCGATAATGCGCGCGGCATCGGCGGCTGGAGCGCGGCCGATGTGGTGGCTTATCTCAAGACCGGCCATAACGCCTATTCCATGGCCTCCGGCCCGATGGCGGAAGCGATCGAGAATTCCACCTCCCGGATGAGCGACGCCGACTTGGAGGCGGTCGCCGCCTATCTCAAAGACGTGCCGGGCACCGGCAATGGGGGAGGCGCGGCGCTGGCCGCCAACGACCCGCACATGCAGGCCGGCCAGGCGATCTATGAAGACAATTGCATGGGCTGCCATAACGCGGACGGCAAGGGCCAGAAGGACATATTTCCGCCGCTCAACGGCAATCCCGTCGTGCGCCAGTCGAGCGCCGAGACCCTGGCGCGGGTGGTGCTGGCGGGCACGCAGGCGGCCGATGTGAAGGCGGCGCCCACCCAGCCCGCCATGCCGTCCTTCGCCTGGCGGCTGGACGACCAGCAGGTCGCCGATGTGCTGAGCTATGTGCGTTCAAGCTGGGGCGGCGCGGGAGAGGTCACGGCCGGGACAGTCAAGAATGTGCGCGCCGGCCTCGCCCGGGAAAACCGGGCGAGGTAACCAAAATCGCGTCAGCCGCTGGGCGAAGAGCGCAGCGTCACCTTCTGCACCCGATAATTGCCCACTTCGCCCACATAAAGCTGGTTGGGATTGCGGCAGTCGATCTCATTCACGGTGCCGAATTCGCCCGGCTTTTTGCCGGCCTTGCCGAACTTGCCCACCACTGTGCCATTCAGCTCCATCTTGTAGATGGTGCCGCCCTTGTCGAGATTGTCCACCGGATTGGAGTCCGAGGCGAACAGATAGGGGTGCGTCCCGCCGCTGATGCACAGAGCCCAGGGATCGCCGACATTGGAGATGGTGCTTTTGTAGTTGAGGTTGTTATCCAGGACCTGGATGCGGTGATTGCCCGGATCGGCGACATAGACATTGCCTTGCGGGTCCACCTGCACGGAGGTGGGGCCGGCGAACTTGTCATTGTCGCTGCCCTTGGAGCCGAAGCTCTTCACGAACACACCCTGAGAATCGAACTTGGCGACCCGGGCGCTGTTGCCCGCGCCGTCGGCGACGAAGATGTTGCCCTGCGCATCCCATGCCACATCGGCCAGGGAATCGAACAGGTCTTCCTGGGCGCCCGCGCCGGGCAGCGCATTGCCGCGCGGCGGGCGCGGCGGACCCTGGGGAATGTCGATGGATTCGGGCTTGCGACCCATCAGCATCACGATGTGCTGGCCGCTGGGATCGAACTCCATGATCATGCCGCTGTAATTGTCCACCGCCCAGATATTGTCGTGGGAATCCACGCGCACCGACTGCGGCACCAGGAAGCCATACATGTTATGGCCGATCTCGCGCACGAATTTGCCGCTGGAATCGAATTCCATCAATTGTGCCCCGGTGTGGGCGAAAGCGCGTGAGCCGCCCAGCGAGACGGTGGGCTGGCCGGTGCGCTGGAAAAGAAACACGTTGCCCTTGGAATTTGTCGCCACCCCGGCGGCTTCGCCGAAATAGACGTCCTTGGGCATCTTCAATGGCTCGCTGGCGGTAAAGGGCAGTTCTTGGGCGGCGGCGGGCAGGCCGGCCAGCACAGTGGCGGCGAGCAGGGCCGGAATGAGATTTTTCATGTCTGTCTCCTGATCTGTTCGCTTATTTCGCCAACACGAATTTCTGGACGCGCCAGGATTCGATTTCGCCGGGATAGAGCACATTGGGGTTGCGGCAATCGATCATGTGCACGACCTGGAAGCCCGGCGCCATCTTGCCGGCATGGCCGAACTTGCCCAAGACCGTGCCATCCAGTTCCATCTTGTAGATTTGCCCCGTCTTGGCCCAGCTGCCCGGCGGATTGTCATTGGGGTTGGAGTTGGAGACGAAGAGATATTGATGGTCGCCCTCGGTGGAGATGCAGTCGGTCCAGGCCGTGCCCACATTGGTATAGGAGGCCTTGAACTTCAGGTTGTTGTCGAACACCTGGTAGCGGTTGTTGCCGCGATCGGCGACATAGACGTTGCCTTGGCGGTCCACTTGCAAGGCATGCGGCAGGCTGAATTCCTCATTGCCTTTGCCCGGTGCGCTGCCGCCCACCTTGGCGAGGAAGTGGCCGTCGGGCGAGTATTTCACCACCCGGTTGTTGCAATAGCCGTCCGCGACGAAAATGTTGCCCTGCATGTCCCAACCCACATCCGTCGGGCGGCAGAAGGTGTAGTTGGTGTCCGGCGGGTTGGGGCCGCGCGGCGTCGCCACCGCCCCGGCCGAAACCGATGGGCGGTAGCCCAGCACCATCAGGATCTTGCTGCCATCGGGGCTGAACTCGGTGATGAGGTTGGTGCCCTCATCCACCGCCCAGATATTGTCATGGACGTCCACCCGGACGGAATGGGCGAAGAGGAAACCATAATAATTCTTGCCGATCTCCCGGATGAAATTGCCGTTGGGATCGAATTCCCACAGCCTGGTATGTTCGCCGCGGAAATAGACGAAGATGTCGCCCTTGGAATTGGTCGCCACTCCCTGGGTCTCGCCCATATAGTCACCCGGCGGCGATTTGAAGAAATTCGGCACCGCCTGGTAATTGAGGTTGGGTGCCGTGGCTTCGGCGGTGGCCGCCTGCTGCGAGCGGACTTGCGGGGCGCATAGGATCAGGCCGGCCGCGAGCGCGGATGTCAGATATTTTTTCAAAGGTGCCTCCGGAATTTGGACGTGCCCCACGGCCGCTCTGGTCGGGGCCTGCGGACTTACGCTATCTAGCCATGCCGCCTCGTTTTTTTCAACCGTTCGCGGATGTTGCATCGCGGGACGGCTGGTGCCATTCCAGGGCCTGGAGTAGCTTCCGCCGCCTGCCCGGGTGGAGCAGCAACAAGAATAGGGAATTTGCACGATGAATATTGGCTTTGTCGGTCTAGGTTTGATGGGGCGGCCGATGGCCGGCCATCTGTTGAAAGGCGGGCACAAGGTGTTCGCCAATGATCTTTTCCTGATCCAGAACAACAAACCCCTGCCGGAAGAACTGGCGGCGGCGGGCGCCGTGGAAGTCAAATCCCTCAAGGAGCTGGCCGCCAAGTCGGATGTCATCATCACCATGGTGCCGGACACGCCGGATGTGGCCGCCGCCCTCTTCGGCGAAGGAGGCATCGCTTCCGGGCTTTCCGCCGGCAAGATCGTGGTGGACATGAGCTCGATCAGCCCGATCGAGACCAAGGAATTCGCGGGGCGCATCGAGAAGCTGGGCTGCGATTATGTCGACGCTCCGGTTTCGGGCGGGGAGGTGGGCGCCAAGAACGCGTCCCTCACCATCATGTGCGGCGGCAAGGAAGCTATCTTCAACAAGGTCAAGCCGCTGTTCGAGCTAATGGGCAAGAATATCACCCTGGTGGGCGAGGCGGGCGCCGGCCAGATCACCAAAGTCGCCAACCAGATCATCGTGGCGCTCAACATCCAGGCGGTGTCCGAGGCGCTGCTGTTCGCCTCCCGGGCGGGCGCCGATCCGGCGAAAGTGCGCCAGGCGCTGATGGGCGGCTTCGCGTCGTCGCGCATCCTGGAAGTGCATGGCGAGCGCATGATCAAGCGCACCTTCGATCCGGGCTTCCGCATCGAATTGCACAGCAAGGACCTGAACCTGGCCCTGTCGAATGCGCGCAAGATGGGCATTTCGCTGCCCAACACCGCCATCGCCCAGGAAATGTTCAATTCCTGCATCGGCAATGGCGACGCCAAAAAGGATCATTCCGCGCTGGTGACGGCGCTGGAAAGGATGGCCAATCACAAAGTCGCATAGAGGGAACCTGAATCTGGCTTGCGGCGTTGAACGCGCGGGGGATAAAGCCCCCGCGCGATTTTTTTTGGAGATTTCCATGGCCGACGCCCCTTTCCTCACCGATGTGAAGACTTTGCGCGAACGGGCCCGCAAGAATCTGGAGAGCGGGGCCCTGGGCAGCACCTATGTGGGGGATGCCGAAAAAACCATCGAGATATTGCAAAGCGTCCTGGCCACGGAGATCGTTTGCGTCTTGCGCTATACCATGCATGCGGTGACCGCTACCGGCATTTCCAGCGAAGGGGTGCGGGACGAATTCGCGCAACATGCCAAGGAAGAGCAGGACCATATGATGATGGTGGCCGGGCGCATCAACCAGCTCGGCGGCAAGCCCAACTTCAATCCCGACGGGCTCGCCTCCCGCTCCGCCTCCCAATATGCGGAAGGCGCCAACCTGGTGGACATGATCAAGGAAAATCTCGTCGCCGAGCGGATCGCGGTGGATCATTACCGTGAGCTGGTGCGCTATTTCGGCGACAACGATCCCGCCACCCGCAACATGCTGGTGAATATCCTCAAAGTCGAGGAGGAGCACGCCAACGACATGCATGATCTTCTGGTCGCGCATGAAGGAAAGCCGATGCTGAACAGCTGAAATTCCGGAACCTCCGGAACTTTTGTTCCTGCTTGAATCGCCCTTGAATCGTCCTGGCAAAAATAATAGGTAGCGCACAACGCATGGTTGGCGCCGCGGTTCCCGCTTTATGGGGACGCCTGCTTTCAAGCAGACACCCGTAATACGCAAACTCGAGGAAACATGCCGCTCGCCCGTGCCATTGCGAAAAGACGTTTCGATGCATCCAACACAAGGAATGTCTTTCTTTCCGGCCTGATGCTGGCCGGCATCGCGTTCCTGATCGAGAACAAGCCGGCGCAGATGGAGGCGATGCGTCTGGCCCAGCCGGTGCGCGTTCAGATACTGGACGCGATTGCCCCGCCCACGCCAACGGATGCGGCGCCCAGCCTCGATCCGGATGCCGGGCTTACCCCGCGCCAGTTGATGGAGCGCTGGGAACCTCTGATCAACGATGCGGCCCGGCGCTTCAAGATTCCCGCGGCCTGGATTCGCAATGTGATGCGTTCGGAATCGGGCGGCCGCACCGTTCTCAACGGCCAGCCCATCACCTCCCGCGCCGGTGCGCTGGGCCTGATGCAGGTCGAGCCCGAGACCTATGCCGAGATGGCGGCGCAATATCGGCTGGGCGATGATCCTTTCGATCCGCATGACAACATATATGCCGGCGCCGCCTATTTGCGCTGGTTGCATGGGAAATACGGCTTCCCCGCCATGTTCGCCGCCTATAATGACGGTCCCGGCAACCTCGAGGACCATCTCTATCGCAGCGCCAGGCTGCCGGCGGAAACCCGCGCTTATGTCGCAGGAATCACCAAAGCGCTGGGCCAGGGCACGGAATGGCTCAATCGCCGCGCGGCCAAACTCACCCTGACTGCGCCCAACGGCAGCAAGATTGCACTCGACCCCGCCAAAATTCTGTCGGTTCGTTCCGCTTTTCCCGGCGAATACCCAGCCGGGGTGGCGGCCGTGATCGATCTGGGGCCGGTCAAACAAGGTGTCCAGGAGACTGCCGAGGCCGTGGCCGCCGTGCTGTCTCCCGCCCGTCACGGCGCCTGACGCGAGAGAGCGCTTCCCGGCTATAGTGATGCGGGAGAGCGCCCGTGTCGCAGACTTTTATTCCCGTTGCCGCCCCTGTTCACCGGCGCCGGCTCAGCCGGCTTGAGATCGCGCTGGCGGCGCGGCGCAATGTCTTGGAGATCATCCCCGCCCTCTCTTACCGACAGCCCATTGTCACCGGCGAGGTCTTGCGCCGCTGGCATATGCTGGCCGATCCGGCAGGTTATAAGCAGGTGCTGCTGGACAATCTTCCCAATTATCCCAAGTCCGAGATCATGCGGCGGATGCTCAGGCCCGCGATCGGCGAAAGCCTGTTCAACGCCGATGGCGCGGAATGGAAGTGGCAGCGCCAGGCGGTGGCGCCGGTCTTCACCCACCGCAATGTGACGGCGCTGGCGCCGGCGATGAGCGCAACGGCGGCGCGGGCGGTTGGGCGGCTGCCGGCAAAAGGCCGCGCCGAGCTGGTGTCGGAAATGATCACCGCCACCTTTGACGTGATCTGCGATGTGGCGCTGTCGGGCCGGGAGCATTTCGACGCGCATGCTTTTGGCGCAGCAATCACCCGCTATTTTGAGACGGCCGGGCGCACCTCGCTCCTGGATTTCCTGGGCGTGCCGGAATGGTTTCCCCGTCCGGGCGAGTTGATTGCCGGCGCGGCAGTCAGGACCATGCACGGCATGGTGGGCGAGGCGATCGCGGCCCGGCGTGCGGAGATCGCGCAAAACGGCAAAGGCCCCGCCGATGACCTGCTCGATCACATGCTGGCGGCCGAAGATCCGGAAACCGGCCGGCGCATGTCGGCCACAGACCTAGTCAACAATATGCAGTTCTTCATCGTGGCAGGGCATGAGACCACGGCTTTGGCGATTTCCTGGGCGCTCTACCTTTTGGCCAACAGTCCGGACCAGCAGGAACGGGCGCGGGCGGAAGCGCGGGCGCAACTTCAAGGCCGGGTGGCGAAGGCGAATGACCTCGCCGCCATGCCGTTCATCAACCAGGTGCTGGAGGAAGCCATGCGGCTTTATCCGCCGGTGGGCCTGGTGGCGCGCCATGTGGCGGCACGGGACGAGCTATGCGGCCGGGTCATGCATCCCAACGATATCCTCTTTCTGCCGATCTGGGCCTTGCACCGGCATGAGATGTGGTGGGAGAAGCCGGAGCTGTTCGATCCGGAACGCTTCCGGCCGGGGATCAACCGCGACCGCTATCAATACCTGCCTTTTGGCGCGGGGCCGCGTGTCTGTGTCGGGGCCAATTTCGCCATGATGCAGGCGAACATCATCCTCTCCGCCCTGATCCAGAATTTCCGTTTCACCCAGGCCCGTCCGCTGCCCGAGCCGGTGATGACCATGACGGTGCGACCCCAGCCGGGAATTTTCCTGGAGGTGGAACGGCTGGATTAGAGATCGGCGAACTTCTTCTTTTCCGCCGCCAGCTTTTCCAGCAAGGCGGACGGCTTCCAGCCATATCTCTTTACCCCGGCCAAGACGGTGTCGAGGCCGATGGTATCGGCATAATACATCGGTCCGCCGCGCCAGGCGGGAAAGCCATAGCCATAGAGCCAGACGATATCGATGTCGGATGCGCGGCTGGCCTTGCCTTCCTCCAATATCCGGGCCCCTTCATTGATCATCGGATAGATCTGGCGCTCCAGTATTTCCTGGTCGGAAATCGGGCGCGCCGTGAGCCCTTTCCTGGCCCAGAGATCGCCCAGCAGTTTTTCGGTGACGGGGGACGGCGTCGCCTTGCGGGTGGCGGGATCGTAATCGTAATAGCCCGCGCCGGTCTTCTGGCCCTTACGCCCCATCTCGTTCAAAAGGTCGCGCAGCGTCTCGCCTTTGGATTCCTCCTTGACCCAGCCCAAATCGACACCGGCTAGGTCCCACATCGCGAAACCGCCCATGGGAAAGCCGAACTGCACCAGCACCCGGTCAATGTCCCAGGGCTTGGCGCCTTCCATCAGCATCTTGTCGGCTTCCGCGGCGCGCGCCGCCAGCATGCGGTTGCCGACAAAACCATAGCCCACGCCCACCAGCACGCCCACCTTGCCGATGGTCTTGGCCAGCTTCATCGCGGTGGCGATCACCTCCTTGCCGGTCTTGGCGCCGCGCACGATCTCGAGGAGCTTCATCACGTTCGCGGGTGAAAAGAAATGCAGCCCCAACACATGGTCGGGCCGCGAGGTCACAGCCGCGATCTCGTCGATATTCAGGAAGGAGGTGTTGGAGGCGAGGATGGCGCCGGGCTTGGCGATCTTGTCCAACCTGGCAAAGACATCCTTCTTCACATCCATGCGCTCGAATACTGCCTCGATGATCAGGTCGCAGTCCTTGAGGTCCTCGAACTTGAGCGTGCCCTGGATCAGCGCCATGCGCCGGTCGACGTCCTCCCGCGTAAACCGACCTTTGGCGGCGCTGGCGTCGTAATTCTTCTTGACCACAGACAGGCCATGCTCCAGCGCGTCCTGCTTGACCTCGGCAATGGTGACGGGAATGCCCGCATTGGCGAAATTCATGGCGATGCCGCCGCCCATGGTGCCCGCGCCCACAATTCCCACCTTGCTGATGGAAAGGGTCGGCGTATCGTCGGGGACGTCTGGAATCTTGGCGACTTTGCGTTCCGCGAAAAACAAGTAGCGCAACGCGAGCGATTGGGCAGAGACCCGGCGCGCCTCGAACAGCTTCTGTTCGAGAGCAATCCCCTGGTCAAAGGGCAGCTTCGTGGCGCCTTCCACCGCGGCGATGGCATCCATCGGCGCCTCGAAGCCCCGCATATTCTGGCCTCTGGCAAAGGCGAAGACGGGTGCAAAATCGCCGCTGACTTTTTCCTGCATGTCGCGGGTGCGCCGGATGCCTTTGCCTTCGGCCGGCAGCTTGCGGATGAAGGCCATTGCGCCGGCTTTGAGGTCATCCGGCACGATCTCGTCGATAAGGCCATTGGCCAGCGCGTCATCGGCACCGATCGGCTTGCCGGTGGCGATCATTTCCAGCGCCTTGGGCACTCCCACAAGGCGCGGCAGGCGCTGGGTGCCGCCCGCGCCCGGGATCAGGCCGAGATTGACTTCCGGCTGGCCGAACCTGGCCGAGGCCACCGCCACCCGATAGTGACAGCACATGGCGACTTCCAATCCACCGCCCAGCGCGGAGCCGTGAATCGCCGCCACCAAGGGCTTGGTCATGCCGTCAAAGGCGTCCTGGGCTTCCTTGAATCCGGCACCCTTCTGCACTTTGTCGAACTCGGTGATGTCGGCACCGGCGATAAAGGTGCGCCCGGCGCAGATCAGCAGAACGGCCTTCGCGCCCGGATCGTCATTCGCCTGTTTCAACGCCGCCACCAAGCCATCCCGCATCGCCAGGTTCAGCGCGTTTACGGGCGGATTGTTCAAGGTGATGACGGCGACCTCGCCTTCGCGGGTGAGATCGGTGACAGGATTGATGGCGGTCATGACAACTCCAATCTGAACGGTGTCATTCTATACCGCGGCCTGTCGCGTTAATATGGCAGCGGCTTGGGCTTCTCGGGCTGGAAGGGCGCGGTCATCGGCTTTTGGGGGAATGTGCCGTCCAGGAAAGCTTCCAGTTTCTCCACGGCTTGCTGGTTGGTGGCCGCGTCGAAGGCGCCGGCGTTGGAATTGGTCGGCGCAAACCCGTGCCCCACCCCAGGATAGATCACCAGCTCGGCGGGAACGTTTTTGGCCCGCAGGGCGTCGTAGAGCTTTTGCGATTGCTTGAGCGAAATCACGCTGTCTTCCGCCCCATGCTGGATCAGGAAAGGCGGCGCCATCGCTTCTATATAAGTCAACGGGCCGGCATTGCGGGCGACACCGACCGGGCAGAGTGCCGGTTCGCAGCCCAGGAAATCCCCCGCCGCGGTCTTGTCGGGCGGCGTTTTGCCGAGATCGGTGAACAATGTCTCCAGGTCGGTAACCCCGTACCAGTCGATCACCGCCTGGACGCAATCCGAGGGTGGCTTGACATTGGGCGCCACCGGCGGCTCCAGGCTTCCTACGCCGCAGGTGACGCCTGCCATCGCCGCGAGATGCCCGCCTTCCCCGTCGCCCCAGATCGCGATGCGGGTTTCATCGACATTGTATTCGCTGGCATGAAGGCGCAGCCAACGTATGGCGTTCTTGACATCCAGGAGCGCGGCGGGAAACCGCGCTTCACCGGAAAGACGGTAGTTGATGCTCGCCACGACAAAGCCGCGCGCCGCGATACTGGCGAGCAGGCCGGGGAAATCGCCAAAGGTGCCGGCGTGACGGGAATCGCCGCCATCCCAGCCGCCGCCATGGACAAAGACCAGGCCGGGCCGCGGATAGCTTTGGCCCGGCGGCAGATAAAGATCGGCGGTCAATGGCCGAAAGCCCGGTGGGGTATCGTAAGTGAGCATATCCATCACCACGCCATTGGGAAAAGTGACGGTGGCGGGCGGATAGGTCTTGGCGGCGTTGAAATCCTCGCTTTGCGCCGGGGCCTCTTTGCGCGGCGCCGGCTTGGCCGCCGGCTTGTTCGAGGGTGGTCTGGCGGTCCTGACAGGGACTTTGGCGGCGGCTTGCGGCTTGACCGGTGCCGCCGCGAGGAGCAGCGGCAGCGACAGGATCAACAAGCCGGCAGGCAGGAGCTTCATTCGCGGGAAATAATCACGCGATCGCGCCGGGTGCAACGGCCGAACGCAAACCCTGTTGGCGCGTTATAACTGGGCTCTTAGCGGCCCTATTTGATGACCCTGTTTTTCCGCTCCGTGATATTCGGGCTTGCGGTTTTGCTTTCTTGTTCCGCCGCCGTTCCTGCGCAAGGTGTCGGACCGCAGGCTGCGGTCATCCAGAACCAGCCCCGTGCCGCTGACACCTCCGCCGATGACTCATCTGTGGGCGACAGGTCGGGCGGAAAGAGCAACGCGCCGTCCACCAGCGGGGCCCAGAAGGGCAGTGCGGCAGGCAACGGCGCCAGCGGCAGCGGCAGGGCGGAAGGCATCCTGGTCGCGGATGTGATGCTGCTGCTGCTGGTGGGCCGTCTTTTGGGCGAAGCCATGCAGCGCATCGGCCAGCCCTCCCTGATGGGGACCCTGCTGGCCGGCATCATTCTGGGTCCGTCCTTGTTCGGCTGGCTTTGGCCGGAAGCGCAGAAATTCCTTTTTCCTCCCGATCCCGCGCAAAAAGGCATGATCGACGGCCTGTCGCAAATGGGCATCCTGATGCTCCTGCTCCTGACCGGCATGGAAACCGACCTTAAGCTGGTGCGGAAATCGGGTTTTGCCGCCTTAGCCATCGCCTTTTGCGGCGTCGTCTTTCCATTTGCCGCGGGCTTCCTGCTGGGGGAATACGGGCCTCGTTCCATGTTCGGCGCCGCGGGCGGCGACAGACTGGTGACCTCGTTGTTTCTGGGCACCGCGCTTTCCATTTCCTCCATCAAGATTGTCGCGATGGTGGTGCGGGAGATGAACTTCATGCGCCGCGATCTGGGGCAGATCATCGTCGCCACCGCGATCATGGAAGACACAAGCGGCTGGGTCATCATCGCCATCACTTTTGGGATCGCGGGCGCGGGTGGCGGAGCGGGCGGCAGCCTCGACTGGCCGGGATTGGGAAAAACCGTGGCCGGCGTGGCGCTTTTCCTGCTTTTCTGTTTCACTCTGGGGCGTTGGCTGGTTTTCACCGCCATCCGCTGGGTCAACGACAATTTCCGCAGCGATTTTCCCGTGGTCACTGCCATACTGGTGATCATGGGAAGCTTCGCGCTCATCACCCAGTTTCTCGGCGTGCGTACCGTGCTGGGAGCCTTCATGGCGGGGGTGCTGGTGGGAGAATCACCCATTCTTACCGATCATATCCAGGGCCAGCTGCGCGGCATGATCACCGCTTTCTTCATGCCGATCTTTTTCGGCATGTCGGGTCTGGCGGCGGACCTCACGATCATGAAATCCGGAGAGATCGCGCTGTTCACCACGCTCCTGGTAGGAATCGCCTCCGTCGGAAAATTCTCCGGCGCCTTCGCCGGGGCGATGCTGGGGCGGCGGAGCTGGCGCGAAGGCATCGCGCTGGGTTGCGCCATGAATGCCCGCGGCTCGACCGAGGTGATCGTTGCCTCGATCGGCCTTTCCATGGGGGCCCTCACCCAGAATCTTTACACCATGATTGTCACCATGGCCGTGGTCACCACCATGGCGATGCCGCCCATGTTGCGCGCCGCACTGCGTGGACTTCCCATGGGAAAGGAAGAGGAGATCCGCATCCAGAGGGAGGCCATCGACCAGAAAGGATTCCTTCCCCGGCTGGAACGGCTTTTGCTGGCGGTGGATGAAAGTCCGGCCGGCCGCATGGCGGCGCGCCTGGCAGGGTCAATCGCCGGCGCCCAAGGCATGCCGGTCACGATCCTGAAGCTGGGAAGCAAGGAGCCGAGAACCGCCAAGGAAAAGACGAAGGAGCCACCCGCCGGGCGGAAAGGAGCTGTATTACCAAAGGAAGGCGATGAATCCGGTCACCAAGAACGGACAGATGCGAGGGATGTTCAGCAAAAGGAACTGGGCGGGGCGCAATCGCGGCAGGAAAGCGCCGCCGATCTCAGATCCGACCCGCTGGCGCGGGAGGTGAAGGCCGGCGCCAAGAAAAGCGCCGCTAAGATGATCGCGGATGAAGCGGAGCCCGATCCGGAAAAGGTTCATCTCACGGCGAAAGTGCCGCTCGATGCTCCCGCCGATGTGGTGCGCGAGGAAGCGCGCAAAGGCTATGACTTGATGTTCATCGGTCTTGCCGACAGCGTCGAGCCGGACGGCGGCTTCGCCCCCGAGGTCACCGAGCTTGCCTCGGGTTTCGAAGGGCCGCTGGCGCTTTTCGCCGCCCGGGACGGAGAAACCGGCTCTTTGAACAGCCACAGCCGGCTGCTGGTCCCCGTCAATGGCTCGCCGCAGTCACGGCGGGGAGCGGAAGCCGCTTTCGCCATTGCGCGGGCCGCAAGCGCCAAGGTCCATGTGTTGTTCGTATCCCAGACCGACGGCCAATCCCGCACCAGGCTGCGTGAGGAGCGCGTGCTGAAGGATATGACCCAGCTGGGCGACCGCTACGAAGTCTTCGTCACCACCCAGATTTCCGCCCGCTCGCTCGCGGCACCCGCCATCGTCAAGGAGGCGAAGCGCAATTACGCCATGATCGTCATGGGCGTCAGCGCCCGCCCGGGAGAGGAATTGTTCTTCGGCAATACCGCGACCGGCGTGCTGAAGGAATGGAAAGGCCCCATCCTGCTCCTGGCGTCGTGATGCTCCCGCCGGCCCATGCGCTTCGCGCGCCTGGGCCGGCCTGTGCATGTCGTTTCAGCGTGACTCAAGCCAATGAACGGCGAAGAGACGGTTCTCGTCGGTCCATACCGCGCGCGGGATAAAACCGGCGCGGGCCGCCAGTTCGCGAAAGCTTTCGATGCTGTATTTGTGGCTGTCTTCGGTATGGATGGCTTCGCCGGGCGCGAAATCCACAATTCCACCGGGAAGGCGCGCGCTTTGGCGTTTCAGGCTCACCAGATACATCTCGATGCGCTGGGCTTTGGGATTGTAAGGCGCGTAATGGGAGAAGGCGTCGAGATCGAAACCGGCATCCAGTTCCCGGTTGGCGCGGGCAAGAAGGTTCTTGTTGAAGGCGGCGGTAACGCCTGCGGCATCGTTGTAAGCGGCATGCAGCAGGATCGGATCTTTCACCAGATCCACGCCGACCAGGAGGCCGCCATGGCCCAGCATCTCGCGCATCCGGCGCAAGAGCGCCATGGCCGCGTCGGGTCGGAAATTGCCGATGGTTCCGCCGGGGAAGAAACCGGCGCGGCGAGCCGCATTGTCAAGAGCCGGCAGCTGCAAGGGCAGGGTGAAGTCCGCAACCAGCGGCTTGAGCAACAGGGCGGGATAGTCCGCCGCCAGTTGCCGCGCCACTTGGCGCAGATAAGCGCCCGAGATGTCGATGGGCGTGTAGGCGCACGGCGCCGCGAGCGCTTCCAGCAGGATGCGGACCTTGCGCAATGAGCCCGCCCCGAATTCCACGATCTCGGCGTTCGCCCCGACCAGGGCGGCGATCTCCGTGGCGTGCCGGCGCAGCAGCAGCAGCTCGGTGCGGGTCTGGTAATATTCCGGCAGGGCCGAGATCGCCTCGAACAGGGCTGAGCCCTCCACATCGTAGAAATACTTGCAGGGAATTTCCTTCGGCGTGCGGGCCAGGCCGTTGCTCAAAGCGCGGGCGAAATCATCGTCGCAGCGTGCTTCGGTCGCGCGGAGAGCTTCCATCAGATATCCTCCGCCAGTCTTATCCCGCTGAACTGCCAGCGCGCCGAAGGCGGAAAGAAATTCCGGTAGGAAATCCGCGCATGGCCTTTGGGGGTGGCATGGCTGCCGCCCCGCAATACCAACTGTCCCACCATGAATTTGCCGTTATATTCCGCGGCAGCACCGTCAAAAGGTTTGAAGCCCGGATAAGGATCGTAAGACGAGCGGGTCCATTCCCAGACCTCGCCATGACGGAAGCGGGACGCCATGGCTTCCCATTCGAACTCCGTGGGAAGCCGCTTTTCCGCCCATTGGGCGAAGGCGGCGGCTTCGAAGAAGCTCACATGCTCCACCGGCGCGTTCGGATCGAGCGGGCAAAGGCCTTCCAGGGTGAACAGGCTCAAGCTGCCGTCATCGTCCTTCAGCCAGTAAAGCGGCGACTGCCAGCCTTCCTCCTTCACCCGCGCCCAGCCGTCGCTCAGCCAGAGTTCCGGCCGGCGATAGCCGCCATCCTGGATGAAGGCGAGATATTCGCTGTTGGTCGCCGGCCGCGAGGCGATGCGGAACGGATGCAGCAAGACATCATGGCGGGGCTGTTCATTGTCAAAGGCAAAGTCCGCGCCGTCATCACCGATAGGGACAAGGCCGCCAGGATGGGAAAGCCATTCGCAATTCTGCGCCGTCTTTTTTTCGAACCGGCGGCTGCGATAAGCCGGGAGCAACGGGTTGGCAAAAAAAGCATGCTTGATGTCGGTGAGAATCAGCTCCTGATGCTGCTGCTCATGATGGAGGCCCAGAAGCACGCGCGCCGCCAGGCTTGCATCTGCCAAGGCCGGCTCCATCGCGGCATCGACATGACGCCGCCATGCCAGCACCTCGTCCAGGGAAGGGCGCGACAACATTCCCCGCTGCGGCCGGGGATGACGGGGACCCAGCGCCTCGTAATAGGAATTGAACAGATAGGCGAAGCGCGAATCGAATGGCGCATAACCGGGCTTGCGGGCCAGGATCATGGTTTCAAAGAACCAGGTGGTATGGCCCAGATGCCACTTGACGGGACTGGCATCCGGCATGGACTGGAGCAGACAATCCTCGGCCGAGAGCGGCGTCGCCAGGGACTCACTGTCTTGCCGAACCTGCCGATAGCGCCGCGCCAGACCGGCAACGGAACGCTCAGGAAGGGGGCCGCTGGCGGCGTTCATGCAAATCCTTTGCGTGAAAGGGAAAAGTCGGCCCCGTTGAAATGGGTAAACGATGGGCAAACTAACAGGTTCCGGTGGAAGAAATTCGCTGAGGACGCTGCCTACATTGTTATTTTGTTGCGATATGCGGGAGCCTTTTTTCGACGTTTAAATGAGGCTGTGACCTGGAAAGCGCAGCAATTTTGGCCCTTTACCTTGAGGTGGGCCGGCTGACTCTGGTACTTTGTCAGTCTGAGGAAAAGCCCCCGCACGGGCTGGGTATGCGTGAATGAAAAAGGTTTTGACCGCCGCTCTTGTCGCGGCCGGCCTTGCCGCTTCTGGCGCGTGGGCCGGTGCCGAGGAGCTGCGCGTTCCAGCCGCCCTTACCTCCTTCGGCCAGGTGCAAACCAGTTCGGCCCGTCCCATTTCCGCGGCGTTACTGGGACCGGCGCAGACTTTTTCCTCCAATCCCTTTGGCGGCGGCGCAACCGAAATGACCGTCGCCTATGGTCATACCATCGCGCCCCAAAGTTTTGCGGCTTCCGCCGCTCTCAGCATCAATCTGGCGCTGGATGGCGGATACAATCTCGACCTGACTCAGCGTTTCGACAATTACGGCGCCCGTCTTTCGCCCTTGCTGGAGCAGGGGAATTTCCTCGGTTTGGCCAATGGCGGCCACTATGCCGGCCTCACCTTCATGCCCACGCCGGATATGCGCTTCCGGGTTGGCGGGCAGTTCAAAAGCAACCGGCTGGACGCGCTTTCCTACGACCCGGCGCTTGCCCTGCAGAGCTTGCCGCTCACCTGGGACAATGGCGAGCAGCGTTCGCTTCTCGCCGGAATGTCGTGGGATGTCACGGATTGGGCGGGTGTAAGCCTCAACGGCATCGTGAATGAGCAAAAGGGCCAGCCGGCCGGCGCCCAGCTCTTCGCCAATCTGGCACCAGGTGCCATCACCAGCGCGCTCAATGTTTCGGCACATGTGGATTTCGGCGGCGGCTGGGTCACCACCGCGGCCTTCAGTGACGGCCTCACCCAACTCGACCAGAAAAACGCCGCGCCGTCGCTGGAAAGCCAGTCTTATTCCTTGGCTATCGCCAAGCATGGCGTGTTCGGCCAGGACGCGCTGGGCTTCTCCTTCAGCCGTCCCAGCCCCAATCTGCTCGACAATGGTTTTGACATTGTCGCCGCTTCGGGCGACCTGCCGCCGGTTTTCATTGCCAATAACCGGCCGCCGGGAACCACCGCGGAAACCGACCTGCAGCTCGGTTATGTGAGCTATTTCCTGGATGGCGCCCTGGCGCTGCAGGCCAATGCCGGCTACCAGATGAACTATCAGGGCCAGACGGGCGCCAACTCGCTGTCGGTCCTCTCGCGCGCGAAGATCAAATTCTAGATTCGCGCCGTTTCCATCCGTCGATTGCAGCGTTGGGCGGGCTCGGATAAAAGCCGGGCCGTCTTCCGCAACGTGAGAGCATTATGGCCGGTCCCCAGTTCGTTTATGTGATGAAGGGTCTTTCCAAGACCTATCCCGGCGGCAAGCAGGTCTTGAAAGACATCTGGCTGAGTTTCTACCCCGGCGCCAAGATCGGCATTGTCGGCGTCAATGGCGCGGGCAAATCCACCCTGATGAAGATCATGGCCGGCCAGGACAAGGAATTCACCGGCGAGGCCTGGGCGGCGAACGGCGTGCGCACCGGCTATCTTTCCCAGGAACCGCAGCTTGATCCTTCGAAAGACGTGCGCGGCAATGTGATGGAAGGGGTCGCCGCCAAGCAGGCATTGGTGGACCGCTATAACGAGATCGCCGCCAATTATTCCGATGAGACCGCCGATGAAATGGCGCGGTTGCAGGATGAGATCGAGGCGAAGGGTCTCTGGGACCTGGACAGCCAGGTGGACCAGGCGATGGACGCGCTGCGTTGTCCCGACGGCGACGCCAAGGTGGAGACGCTTTCGGGCGGCGAACGCCGGCGGGTCGCGCTCTGCCGGCTCCTTTTGGACGCGCCCGATATCCTGCTGCTGGACGAGCCGACCAACCACCTGGACGCGGAGTCCGTGGCCTGGCTGGAACAAACGCTGCGCGAATACAAGGGCTGTGTGATCCTGGTCACCCATGACCGCTATTTCCTGGATAACGTCACACGCTGGATCTTGGAATTGGATCGCGGCCGCGGCATTCCGCATGAAGGCAATTACACCAGCTTCCTGGATGTGCAGGAGAAGCGGCTGAAGCAGGAATCCAACGAGGAGGCGGCCCAGCAGCGCACCATCGCGCGCGAACGCGAGTGGATATCGCAATCGCCCAAGGCGCGCCACGCCAAGTCCCAGGCGCGCATCAACCGCTATGAAGAACTCGTGGCCAAGTCGCAGGAGCAGCGCGCCGCCACCGCCCAGATCATGATTCCGGTCGCCGAGCGGCTGGGCTCGGTGGTGGTGGAGGCGGAAGGCCTCGCCAAGGGCTATGGCGACCGCCTGCTGTACGAGAATGTGAACTTCAAGCTGCCGCCTGGCGGCATCGTGGGCGTGATCGGCCCCAATGGCGCGGGCAAGACCACGCTGTTCCGCATGCTGACGGGGCAGGAAAAGCCCGACGCCGGTACGCTGCGGGTCGGCCCCACCGTGCAGATGGGGTATGTGGACCAGTCGCGCGATGCGCTCGATCCGGGCAAGACCGTGTGGGAAGAGATCTCCGGCGGAACCGACATCATCGAGTTCGGCAAGACCAAGATCAATTCGCGCGCCTATGTCGGCGCCTTTGCTTTCAAGGGCGGCGACCAGCAGAAGAAGGTGGGCCAGCTTTCGGGCGGCGAGCGCAACCGCGTGCACCTGGCCAAGATGCTCAAGTCGGGGGCCAACCTGCTGCTGCTCGACGAGCCTACCAACGATCTGGACGTGGACACGCTGCGCGCGCTGGAGACGGCGCTGGAGGATTTCGCCGGCTGCGCCATGATCATCAGCCACGACCGCTGGTTCCTGGACCGCATCGCCACCCACATGCTGGCCTTCGAGGGGGACAGCCATGTGGAATGGTTCGAGGGCAACTACCAGGATTACGAAGCCGACAAGAAGCGGCGGCTGGGTATCGATGCGGACCAGCCGCACCGGATCAAGTACAAGCGCTTCGCCCGCGCCTGAACGGGGAAGAAAATACCCGCGCTATTGCGCGGGCTTGCCGAGATTGACCGCCAGCTCCGACAGGTGGGAAATCAGGGTGCGGACATTGCCGTTGTTCTGGCCCAGGAAAGCCACGAACTGGTCGCGTTCCTCCAACGACAGCCAGATGCCGGACACCGCCACGTCCACCAGCACCGGCTTGCCGGTATCGGTGCGCACGCGGAAATCCACTTCCAGCGGCTGCTGGTTCGAACCCGGATCGATCAGCTGGGTCTGCACGATGTAATCGGTCGGGCTGCGCTGGGTCGAGCCGGTGACCTTGAGAGTCTGGTCGGTATAGCGCGCGAAATAGGATTGATAGGCGGCCACGGCGTAGTTCTTGAAGGCGGCCACGAAGGCCTCCACGTCGTCCGGCGGCGCCGTGCGGCGATACTGGCCGAGCGTGAACAACGCCACCCGGCGTACATCCACCAGCGAGAGCAGGAAGCCTTCGAACTGGTCCCGGCGTTGCGCCGTGGTCAGCTTCTTGTCGTTGAGGATCTGCAAGCCCTTGTTGACATTGTCGCCAACAAAGCTTTCGGCCACGTTGGCGGCAGCGGCGGGTCTTGCCGTCAGCATCGGCGCGGCAAGCAGAACTGCCAGCACCAGAACGGCGCGGCGCACAAGCGGCAGGGTCGTCGGTATATGCATCGGGCTTTCTTTCCTGTTTGTGCGATGTTCGCGGTTTGCTATGGCAAGTTCAAGGCAGCAAAGTTCCTCAGAAATCGGGGAGATCCTGGCCTTTGGCGCGGCCGTTGCGTATCTGTTCCTCGCGCAGCTGGCGATACAGGCTGCGCAGCGAGGAGTAATAGTCCACCGAGCTGCGCTGGATGCTCTGCACCGTCTGATATGTCTGGGCGCGCAGGTCAAGCAGGGTGAAATATTCGCGGCCTGCCGCCCACCAGATGTGCTGCTTGAAATGGATGTAATTGGTCGGGTCCATGACCGTGTCCACCGCCAGACCCGCCGCATCGCGCGGACTGGAAGGGCCGAAGAAGGGCAACACCAGATAGGGACCTTCCTTCGCGCCCCACACCGCCAGGGTCTGGCCGAAATCCTCGCCGTGGCCGGGAATTCCCATGCGGGTTGCGGGGTCGAAGAATCCGCCCAGCCCGATAGTGGTATTGATCACGAAACGTCCCGCCGACTGGGCGCCGCGCTCAAGTTCGCCCTGAAACATGTCGTTCACGAAGATGGTGGGCAGCGACAGGTTGCCCAGGAAATTGTGCACGGCGCGGCGGCCGGGCTCGGGCACCAGAATAAAGTAGAGGCCCACGGTGGGAATGACGAAATACCGGTCTATCTTGCCGTTGAACTTCAGCGTCTGGCGGTTCATCCCTTCATAGGGATCGCGGGCGGCCAGCGCCTCGGCCGAAGGCGGGGCGGTGGCGCAGCCGGCGAGCGGCAGGGCAAGCATCAGCCCGCATAGTCCAACCGCCAACACCCTCAGCCCGCGCATCGCCGAAACCCCTGATCGGCGCGGGTTCTGCCGGTTTTCGCCGGCCAAATCCAGCCCCTTGCGGCCGCCTGCAAACTAAGCATATAAAGATATGTTTATATGTAGGATGGCAATGGACAGGCTGGTTTCCATGCTGCGCGCTGCAGGCGACCCCACAAGGTTGCGCCTGCTGCTGCTGTTGCGCCAGGCCGAGCTCACCGTCAGCGAGCTGATCGAGATCGTGGGCCAGAGCCAGCCGCGCGTCTCGCGCCATCTCAAGCTGCTGGTCGAGGCCGGGCTGGTCGAGCGGTTCAAGGAAGGAAGCTGGGTTTTCTGCCGCGCCGCCGACCGGGGCGTGGGCGCCGAACTGGGCGGGGCCATCGCGGCCCTGGCCGATCCGCACCTGCAGGAGGCCGACAAGGCCAGGCTCGCCCATGTGCGCAGCAGCCGGGCGGCGACGGCGGCCGCCTATTTCAAGGCCAATGCGGCGGAATGGGGACGCATTCGCGCGCTTCATGCCCCGGAAAAGGATGTCGAAGCGGCGATCCTGCGTCACCTGACCGGCGGCGCGATCGAGAACCTGCTCGATGCGGGCACCGGCACGGGGCGGATGCTGGAGTTGATCGCGCCGCACGCACGCCGCGCCGTGGGCATCGACGTCAGTCCAGACATGCTGGCCATTGCCCGCGACCGGCTCCTGCGCGGCAATATCCGCAATGCCCAGGTGCGCCTTGGCGACACTTATCGCCTGCCGTTCCCCAATGGCGGGCCGAGCAACGGCTTCGACGTGGTGCTGTTCCATCAGGTGCTGCACTATCTGGACGATCCAGGCGCGGCGGTGGCCGAAGCCGCCCGCGTGATGACGCCGGGGGGGCGCCTGCTGATCGCCGATTTCGCGCCCCACAAGGAAGAATTCCTGCGGGAGGAATTCGCCCATCGCCGTCTGGGATTTTCCGATCGCGAGGTGGACGGCTGGCTTCTGGGCGCGGGTCTTTCGCCCATCAGCGTCGAGGCCATCGCGCCGCGCGCCAGCGAGAAACTGACGGTCAAGCTGTGGCTCGCCACCGCCAGGGCCAAAGCGAAAAAAGAACCGGCAAAAAAAGAAGCAGCATGAGCCTGGAACGCCTGATCGCCGACCCGAGCCCGCTTTCGGTCTCGTTCGAGTTCTCGCCGCCGAAAAGCGCGGAAGCGGAAGCCAATCTGTGGCAGGCGATCCGGCGGCTGGAACCGCTGTCGCCCGCCTTCGTCTCGGTCACCTATGGCGCGGGCGGTTCCACGCGCGAACGCACCCATGCCACCGTCAGGCGTATCGTGGAAGAGACGCGCCTCAAGCCCGCGGCGCATCTGACATGCGTGGCCCATTCGAAAGGCGAAGTCGACGACATCGTACGCGCCTACTGGGACGCCGGCATCCGTCATATCGTGGCGTTGCGCGGAGACATGCCGAACATGGACGGGCCTTATCGCCCCCATCCCGACGGCTACAGATCGACTCCCGAAATGATCGCAGGCATCCGGAAGATCGCGCCCTTCGAGATCAGCGTCTCCTTCTATCCCGAACGGCATCCGGATTCGCCCAGCCACGGCCATGACATCGATCTGCTGAAGCGGAAGATGGATGCGGGCGCCAGCCGCGCGCTGGGCCAGTTCTGCTTCGACAACGATCTTACCGCGCGCTTTCGCGACGATGCGGCGGCGGCGGGCATCGCCATCCCCGTCATACCGGGCATCATGCCCACTACCAATTTCACCGGCGTGGCGCGCATGGCGGCCCGGACCGGCGCGTCCATTCCGGCCTGGCTGGCGAAAGCTTATGAAGGCCTGGAGGAAGACGTCGAGACGCGCCGCGTGGTTGCCGCCGCCGTGCTGGCCGACCAGGTGCAGCAATTGCGCCGGCGCGGCTTTTGCCAGTTTCATTTCTATACACTCAACCAGGCCAATCTCACCTATGCGGCATGCCGTATACTGGGGATCCGGCCGGAACAAAGCGCCAGCAAGGACCGCACATGAACGCCTCCCGTGACGCCCGCATAGCCTGGATGAAGCGGGAGGCCGGCAAGCGGCTTCTGCTGCTCGATGGTTCCTGGGGCGTGATGATCCAGACCTTCAAGCTGGGCGAGGAGGATTTCCGGGGCGCGCGCTTCGGCAACCATCCCTCGGAGCTCAAGGGCAACAATGACCTTCTGACCCTGACCAAGCCCGAGATCATCCAGAACATCGGCCGTCAGTATCTGGAAGCCGGCGTCGATTTCATCGAGACGAACACCTTCAACTCCAACTTCACCAGCCAGGAGGATTACGGCCTGGGGCATCTGGTCGGCGAGCTGAACGAAGCCGGCGCGCGGCTGGCGCGCACGCTGTGCGACGAATATTCCACGCAGGACCGCCCTCGCCTGGTGGCAGGGGTGCTGGGGCCAGCCAATCGCACCGCTTCAATCTCGCCCGACGTCAACGATCCCGCCTTCCGCAACATCACCTTTGACGCGCTGCGCGAGACATATCGCGACGCGGCGCGGGGGCTGATCCGCGGCGGCAGCGACGTGCTGATGATCGAGACGGTATTCGACACGCTGAACTGCAAGGCGGCGGTCTATGCCATCGAGGAAGTGTTCGAGGAACTGGGCGTGCGTCTGCCGGTCTGGATTTCCGGCACCATCACCGACCTGTCGGGCCGCACGCTGACGGGCCAGACGCCGGAAGCCTTCTGGCATTCGGTCCGCCATGCCGATCCCTTCGCCATCGGCCTCAACTGCGCGCGGGGGGCCAAGGAACTCCGGCCCTATATCGCGGAACTGGCGGGAGCCTGCGATACGCTGGTCAGCGCCCACCCCAATGCGGGGCTGCCCAACGAATTCGGCGGCTATGACGAAACGCCGGAGATGATGGCGGAAATGATCGGGGAGTTTGCCCGTTCCGGTCTGGTCAACATCGTGGGCGGCTGCTGCGGCACCCGGCCCGAACACATCAAGGCATTCGGCCAGGCCATCAGGGACGTGCCCCCGCGCCGAATCCCGGAAAAGCCGAAATTCATGCGCCTGTCGGGGCTGGAGCCCTTCACGCTCACGCCCGAGACG
>CAZEFQ010000087.1:0-30290 GCA_964511505.1 uncultured Rhizobium sp. | reverse complement strand
TGTTTCCCGAGTCGTTGACATAGACGAGGCTGCCGTCGGCGTTGACCACGACGGCTTTGGGAGCCAGAAGATAGGAAGAGCCAGCCAGCGTGCTCACCACGCCGGACGGCGTGATCTTGCGGACGGCATTGTTGTTGAGGTCGGCGATGCGGCTTTTCAGCGTATCCTCATAGCCGCGCCACAGAGGCAGGCGCCACAACGGGTCCTGAACCGCCGTGCCAAGCCGCATCAGGTCGGCGGCCAGCTTATCGTCGTCGGTGAAGAAAGGTGGCACTTCCATGCCGGTGGCCATGCGCGCCGCCCCGGTGAGCGTGGCGATGTCGATCAGGAGCTCGGGTGCTTCCTCATCCGCATCGGCAAGAGCATCGGCCAGGACCAACCTGCCTTCGGCGTCGGTGTTGCCGATCTCGACGGTGAGCCCCTTGCGGCTTTTGAACACATCTGATGGCCGGTAGGCCGCGCCGGAGATGGAATTCTCCACCGCCGGGATCAGCACCCGAAGGCGGCATTGAAGCCCGGCGCCCATGACCATGCCGGCCACCGCGAGCGCCACCGCGGCGCCGCCCATGTCCTTCTTCATGGTGGCCATGCCGCTGGCGGGCTTGATGTCATAACCGCCGGTATCGAAGCACACGCCCTTGCCCACCAGAGTGACTTTCGGACCGGACCCCCAAACCATTTCGATCAGGCGCGGAGCGCGGACCGAGCCTTGGCCGACGGCATGGATCAAGGGATAGTTCTTCGCCAAGAGCGCGCCGGTCACGGCACGAAATCTGGCCCCATGTTCCTTGGCCAGTCCGGCGGCGGCAGCGGCGAGTTCTTCCGGACCCATGTCATTGGGCGGGGTGTTGATCAGGTCGCGGGCCAGAAAGACGTGGGCGGCAATGCGGCTGACCTCTTCGCCGTCCACGCCCTCAGGCGGGACCAGCTTGAGCGCCCGCTTGGCCGGTTTACGGTAGCGGGCGAATTCATAGAGACCCAGCAGCCAGGCCAGGGCGGCATTCGTCCCGCCGCAAAAATCGGGGGCCTCTCCCAGGCGGTAAACGCCGTCGGGCAGTTTTTCCGAGAAAGCGGCCAGAGCCAGCGCGTCCTGGGTCTTGCCCAAGCCAAGCACCGCCCCGGCAACGCCGCGCTGATTGCCTTTTTGGGGGCCGGGGATCAGCCGCAACTCGCCATCCCTGGCAGAAAAACCGCTGGCCTTGAGATAAGGCATTCGGGCCAGCCAGGGCTTTAGGTCCTTGGCCGGCACGGCATGGAGGGGGATGGCATTTCTGGCGGATTTCGCAAAGCTCGCATGCATGCGCGGATATTACCTGCCAGAGCATTTTCCGGAAAAGTGTAAGCGGTTTTCCGCAGAAAATGCGACCATTATAAAAGAGCAAAGGACTTTATGAATCCCGCCTGGGCATCGCAAGGAGAGAGCCATGTACACCTTGATCGTCGGCACCCAGGAATGGTCGAGTTGGAGCTTGAGACCCTATATGGCCCTGATGGCCGTGGGCGCGCCTTTTGAGATGGAGGTTATCCGTCTCAGGATGGTGCCGGACAGCCGCAATGCGATCCTCAAACATTCCCCGGCGGGCAAGGTACCGGTCCTGAAATGGAAAGGCGGCATGGTGTGGGACAGCCTCGCCATCTGCGAGACCCTGGCCGAACGGCATCCCGAAGCCCAGTTGTGGCCCGAAGACTCCGGCCTGCGCGCCAGGGCGCGGGCTTATGCGGCGGAAATGCATTCCGGCTTTCCGGACGTGCGTGACCAGCTTTCCATGGAATTTGCCAGACGGCTCACCCTGCCCGACCTCAGGCCGGAGACGCAAACCCAGATTGCGCGCATCAGCGAAGCCTGGGAAGAGGCGCTTTCCGCAAACGGCGGCGATTTCCTGTTCGGCGGCTTCTCCGTCGCCGATTGCATGTATGCCCCGGTGGTATCGCGTTTCACCACTTACGGCGTCGAGGTGCCGGCGAGGAGCAAGCGCTACATGGACAAGATTTGGGCGCTGCCGGCGATGCAGAACTGGCTCAAGGCTTCGGAAAAAGAAATCGCGGAGGGTCTTCCCTCTCTGGCAGCAACCTAGCGTTTTGCGTTGCGCGTGGCGTCGCTATAGAAGCGCGCTGCGCCGGGATGCAGGGGCGCGGGCGGAGACAGCGCGGCCGAATCAAGGCTGATCTCGCGCGCGGAAGGGTGGCTGGCGGCCAGTGGATCGTAATTCTTGGGATTGAACAGGGCGCGGGTGATGTCATAGATCAGGGCATCGGCCACGCTGTCGCGCACCACCCAAAGGGCGCGGGCGGAGACCGTCTGGATGTCGGCGTTATTCCCGTAGGCCTTGGCGGAGATGGCGGCGGCGGAAAGCGACGGCACGGCTTTCAACAGCCGGTCACGGCCCGCACCGTCTATCGGAATCAGGCGCGCTTTTCCCGAAGACGTCAATTCGCTTACCGGATCCAGCGGCACGCCGCCCACCGCGAAGAAGGCGTCGAGCTTGCCGTCTTTCATCAGCTGCACCGCATTGAAAATGTCTTCGTGCGAGGCCTTGAGCGACGCTTCGGAGAGGCGATAAGCGGTGAGAATCTCGCGCGCGGTGATGCCCACCCCCGAGCCATCACTGCCGAGCGAGACACGCTTGCCCTTAAGGTCGCTGACGCTCTTGATCTTGGAGGAGCCCGCGGCCACCAGGTGAACCTGCTCGGAAAAAAGCGAGGCGATCACCCGTACATGGTTTTGCGGGCCGAGCTTTTTAAAAAGGCCTTGGCCTTTCACCGCCGCGGCGACCACGTCGCTTTGGGCGAGACCGGATTCGACCTCGCCATTATTGACCGCGATCAGATTGTCCACCGCGCCTTCCGAGGTGCGGGTGGAGACGATGAGACCGGCCGGCCCGCAAACATTGAACGAGGTCTCGCAACGATCCACGCCGCGGGGATGGCTGATCAATCCGGCTATCGCTTCGCCGACGGGGAAGAACGTCCCGGCGGTGGAACCGGTGGCGATCTGGAAGGAAATGCGCCCCTGGTTCGGCAGCGGAGCCGGCGGCTCGGCGGCGCGCACAGTGAGCGCGCTCCATGAAAAGGACATGGCGAGAAGAACGCCGGATAAAATGAAAAGACCCTGTTTCATCGGCTCTTAACCAACACCCAATTTACGCCGGATTTTGGACAGGCTTCGACCCCCTAAGCGGCCGCACCCTAAAGCTATTCTTCTATATGGCGGAATATGTTTAAGGGTTTGTTGAGAGCGGGCGCGCCACACTCCCCGGCGAAGAGGATCAAAGGCTCTCCATGCGTATCTCCCTCAAAATGACGGCTGTTTTCCTGTGCGCGCCGCTTTTCGCCGGTTGCGCCTCCACCTCCAGCATCGCCAACCTGACCGGCGGCGACACGGCGGCGGGACATGCCGAAAAGGAGGTCGCGGCGGCCAAGGCCGACAAGACCGTCCCCACCGATCTGGAGGGCGGGATCCGCCAGGCGAAGCTTTTGCGGCAGGCAGGACAATATGACCAAGCCGTCCACCTGCTTTCCCAGCTTATGTTGGTTGCGGCCGACGATCCGCGGGTGGTGGGCGAATATGGCAAGAGCCTGGCGCAAAAGGGCCGGGCCCAGGACGCCGTGGATTTCCTCAACCGCGCCATCGAATTGTCCCCGACCGACTGGACGCTCTATTCGGCGGCGGGTGTCGCTTATGACCAGCTGGGCAACCAGCTGACCGCGCGGGCGGCCTATGAGCATGCCCTGCTGCTCAAACCCAACGAGCCCAGCGTGCTGAACAATTATGCCCTTTCCCGCATGCTGGCCAATGATCCCGACAATGCCCGGCAATTGATTGCCAAAGCCGAGGCGGCGGGTGGCGCCAGCGACGCCAAGATCGCCGCCAATATCGCCCTTTTGAACAAGCTCGCGCCCGCGACGGAGAGCAAACCGGTTGCCAAGACCGCAGAAGCCGCTCCCATGGTGGACTCCGGAACCGCGGTGAAACCGGCGACCCCAGTCACCACCGCCTCGCTTCCCCCTGTCCAATCGGCGCAGCCTGTTGCACCTCAGCCGGTGGCCGCCAGTGCCCCGGCAGCCCATCCCCAGGCGGCGGGAATGCCGCATGCCATGGTTCCCCCGCCCGTGCCGCAAGTTCCGTCCCAGCCTCAAAAAGCGGCGGCGAACCCGATCCAGGCCAGCGGTGTGGTGATGCGGCCTGTGCCGGTTGATCCCAAAGCAGACCCGGTCAAGAGTCCGGCGGTACCCGCCAAACCCGCCGCGCCGCAAAATCTGGCCAGCGCGCCGTCTTCCTTGACGCCACCCCGTATCGTAATCGCCAATGACAAACCGGCCGCGACGAAACCGGCGGACGGCAGCCCGGCCAAGCCCACCGGCGGAACTACGCCCGCAGCCACCGTTCTGGAACCGCCCCGCATTGTGATCGCTTCCCCGGCGAGCGACAGCAAACCGGCCACCAAAATTGCCGATGCCAAGCCGGCAACCGCTCCCGCTGGGAGCGACGCCAAGCCGGTCGCCGTCAAAGCCACGTCCAAGGACGATGTGCCGGCGCTGCGCCTGACCGCGGACGCCCGCACCCCCTGATATAGTCGGCCTATCCGGCAGATTGATGGAAAGCTGCGGCTGACTGCCTGCGCTGGCCGGAGCCGGATGCTTCAGCAAACGTTATTTCAGGGCAATTGTGACGGAGAATTGCCATGAAATCCCGGCTTCTTCTGGTTCTGGGAACCGCCCTGCTGGCATCCGCGCCCGCCCTGGCCACGCCCGGCTGGGATGAACCCTCAAATTCGGCCCTGCCCCAGGCGGAAATGAGCTATGGCGCCATTGTCCCGCCTTCGCCGGGAGAGCGCCGGCAAATTCAGGCGGCGGCTGAGCGTCCTTCGCCCAACGGCGCCGCCAATGTCATCCCCAACGGCCCCACGACCGCCAATCCGCCGGGCGCCGGGGCTTCTTCACAAGCCACGTTGACGGAACACGGCGAACAGGGGAGGCCATGATTTTGTTGGCGAGCACAGCGAGCTTACAAAATCAGGCCCCTCGTCGAGCATAGCGAGCAGGGCCGCCGCCGCCAGTTCCACCCCGCGACATCGGCACTGGCGGGAAACAGTCGCTAGTTCGCAAGGCTGACCGGAGTTTTTCGCCAGTTGCAAAGCCGTGCCGCCTGCCGCGTAATAAAGGCAGGGACTGGGACGATGAGCGCTGAGGATTCGATTCGGTTGGAGCGCGGACTTGCGGCGACGCCGGAGATTCGCGCTCTTATCGCCGAGCTCGACGCCGAGCTCAGCGCGCATTATGCGGCGGAACAACGCCACGGTCTTTCCCTGGATGCGCTGTTTGAACCCCATATCCGCTTTTTCGTGGCCTGGGCCGACGGCAAGCCGCAGGGATGCGGCGGGGTGGCGCTGTTTCCCGGCTTCGCCGAATTGAAACGCATGTATGTGCGGCCGGCGGCGCGTGGCGGCGGTATCGCCGATGCCATCCTGGAGCGGCTGAGCCAGGAGGCGTCGGCGGCCGGGCTTGACCTGCTGCGGCTGGAAACCGGGACAATGCAGCAGCGGGCCATCCGTTTCTACGAACGCTGCGGCTTTAAGACTTGCGGGTCTTTTCCTCCTTACGCCGCCATGGCGCCTTACGCCATCGCCACCAGCGTGTTCATGGAGAAACGGATCGGGGATGACGCCATCAAGGTCGTCTCCTATGCGGAGAGGCACTTTGACGGGATGGATGCGCTATGGCGCCAGGCCTTTCCCGGCGATCCACCACGCAATGCTGCAAAGCGTGCAATAGCTTCCAAGCTGGCCATACAACCCGATCTGCTGCTCGTTGCCCTGGACGGCGATCTTGTCGCCGGCTCCGTAATGGCCGGCTATGACGGCTATCGGGGATGGATCTATCGCGTCGCCGTGCTCCAATCACATCGGAAGCGCGGCATCGGTGCATTGCTGTTGCGAGAAGCGGAAGGACGCCTGCGCGCCATGGGCTGCGTCAAGGTCAATTTGCAGGTCCTTGCGTCCAATGCGGCGGTGGTCGAATTCTACCGGAGGCTGGGCTATGCCGTCGAAGAACGCATCGGCATGGGCAAAGAGCTCTAGCTCGAAGAGCGGCGCGGGGGATTTTGCGATCTGGGCAGGAGCGTCGCGCGGAGCGTGCGAATAGCACGTGAGCAGGCTTAGCTTTTCTTGGCGAATGTCAGTGAGCTTAGAAAAGCTTGCCCTATCCGAGCGTAGCGAGGATGCGCGCGACGAACCCAGAGCGCAAAAGAACCGCGCCCTCAGTGAGTAAGATGCAGCAGCTTCATGATCGCCGGGCCAATAATCACCACAAACAGGCACGGCAGGAAGAACAGGATCATCGGCACGGTGAGCTTGGCGGGCAGCGCGGCCGCTTTTTTCTCGGCTTCCTGCATGCGCATCTCGCGGTTTTCGGTCGCCGTGACGCGCAGGGCCTGGCCCATGGGCGTGCCGTATTTTTCCGCCTGGTTGAGCGCCACCGCCACCGCCCGGACACCCTGATGGCCGCAACGCTTGGCCAGGTTGTCGAAAGCCTGGCGGCGATCGGGCAGGTAGGAAAGCTCCGCGGTGGTGAGCGCCAGTTCCTCGGCCAGTTCGACGGACTGGGTGCCGATCTCGGCCGCGACCTTGGTGAAGGAGGCTTCGATCGACATGCCGGATTCGACGCAGATCAGCATCAGGTCCAGCGCATCGGGGAAAGCGCGCATGATGGATTGCTGGCGGCGCGTGATCAGGTTGCTCACCCACAGATCAGGCAGGTAGTAGCCGAACAGGGCGCCGGCGAAGGCGATGGAGATCTTCACCATCACCGCATATTGGAGGCGCGCCAGCACGAACAGGTAGAACAGCGTGATCAGGAAAAGGATGGGCGGCATCACGAAGCGGAAGAACATGAAGGCGATCAGGGGCGCCTGGCCGCGATAGCCGGCCTGGGCCAGCTTCTCCTTGCTGTTTTCCGATTCCAGCATGTTGGTCAGCTTGAAGCGCTCCAGCGTGCTTTTCATGTAGCTGGAGGGCTCTATTCTCAGCGAGCCGCGCTTGGCGTTGAGCGCGGCATGATGGCGGGCGCGCAACTCCTCGCGCCGCTCCGCCACCGATTTGAGGCGCTGGTCCAGGCCGCCGCGCTCGGCAATCGGCAGGCCCAGGGTGACGATGGTGGCGAAAGCCAGGATCGCCGCCGCCGCGGTGGCGAGGAAGCTGGGATCGAACAGGACACTGAAAACGCCGACGCTGAGCATGGGGGCCCCGGCCTTACGTCTTGAAGTTGATCATTTTGCGCATCACGAAGATGCCGATGCCCATCCAGATGGCGCAGCCCGCCAGCATCAGATTGCCCATCCGCTCGGTGAACAGCAGCTTGATATAGGCGGGGGTGGTGGCATAGACGAGCCCCATCACGCCCGGCGGCAGCGAGCCGATGATCATGGCGGAGGCCTTGGCTTCCGACGACATCGCCTTGATCTTTCCTTCCAGCCTTTTGCGGTCACGCAGCACGGCGGCGAGGTTGCCCAACGCCTCGGACAAATTGCCGCCCGAACGCGATTGGATGGTCATCACGATGCTGAAAAAGCCCACTTCCGGCGTAGGCATGGCGTCATACATGCGCTTGAGACCCTGGTCCAAGGCCACGCCCACCTTGAGCCCATCCACCAGCCGGGTGAACTCGCTTCCCACCGGGTTGGGCGATTCCTTGGCCACGATGCGCAGCGCATCGTTGGTGGGAAGGCCCGATTTGACCGAACGCACGATCACGTCGATGGCGTTGGCGAAGTTGGAGGTGAACTTCTTGCGCCGGCGGTTGGTGAGAAAGGAAAGCACCCAGCGCGGCAGGCCGAAACCGGCGGCAAAGCCGACCATCACGGTCACCAATATGGTCTGTTTGGTGACGAAGCAGGCAAACATCACGGCCGCGCCCAGAATGCCGCTGACGATCCAATAGGTCCGTGGGCTGGCGGTGGGAAAGCCCGCCTGCTCCAGGCGCCGGCGCATGGTGGGCTTTTCCTTCTTGCGCGCCTGGTTCTTTTCAATGTCCTTGAGCTGGGCGGCGATGTTCTTGGCGCGCTTTTGCGCGGCGTCGGCCTGTTCGCGGCTGGCCCGCGCCTGCCCGACCGGCCTGGCGAGCGCCGCGACGCGCTGCTGGGACCGCTCGTCGCCGCCCGAGAAGGCGAAGACCGCCCCACCGATTGAGACAAGCGCGAGCACGAAGAAGATGCCGAATATCATTGGTTGACCTTGTCGAGCGCGTCGGCCAGCTCGCGCTCCAGATTGTAATAGCGGGCGCGTTCCCAGAAATTGGGGCGGACGATGCCGCTGCCGGCATGACGGCCGCGAAGACGGCCGGTTTCGTCCTCGCCCTGCACTTCGTAAGTGATCAGGTCCTGGGTGATGACGACATCGCCTTCGGTGCCGATCACCTCGGTGACCTTGGTGATGCGGCGCGAGCCGTCGCGCAGGCGCTCGGCCTGGATGATCACGTCGATCGAGCCGACGATCATCTCGCGGATGGTCTTGGTGGGAAGCTGGAAGCCGCCCATGGTGATCATCGATTCCAGACGGCTCATCGCCTCGCGCGGGCTGTTGGCGTGCAGGGTGCCCATCGAGCCGTCATGGCCGGTGTTCATCGCCTGCAACAGGTCGAAAGCCTCGGGACCGCGCACCTCGCCCACGATGATGCGTTCGGGACGCATACGCAGGCAGTTCCTCACCAGGTCGCGCATGGTGATCTGGCCCTGGCCTTCCAGATTGGGCGGGCGGGTTTCGAGCCTGACCACATGCGGCTGCTGGAGCTGAAGCTCGGCGGCGTCCTCGCAGGTGATGACGCGCTCTTCCGCGTCGATATAGGCGGTCATGCAGTTCAACAGCGTGGTCTTGCCCGAGCCGGTACCGCCGGAGATCAGCACGTTGCAGCGGCAACGGCCGATCACCTGCAGCACCCGGGCTCCGTCCGGGCTGATGGAGCCGAACTTGACCAGGTCGTCGAGGGTGAGCTTGTCTTTCTTGAACTTACGGATGGTGAGCGTGGCGCCGTCCAGCGAAAGCGGCGGGGCTATCACGTTGACGCGGGAACCGTCGAGCAGGCGCGCGTCGCAGATGGGCGAGGATTCATCGACCCGGCGGCCGACCTGGCTGACGATGCGCTGGCAGATATTCATCAGCTGGGCATTGTCGCGAAAACGGATATTGGTGAGCTGCACCTTGCCGCCGACTTCGATGAAGACGCGGTTGGCGCCATTGACCATGATGTCGGCGATGTCGTCGCGGGCGAGCAAGGGCTCAAGCGGGCCATAGCCCAGCACGTCGTTGCAGATGTCCTGGAGCAGGTGTTCCTGCTCGGCGATGGACATCACCACCGCCTTGATCGAGATGATCTCGTTGACGATGTCGCGAATTTCCTCGCGCGCCGAATCCGGGTCGAGCTGGGCCAGCTGGGCCAGATCGATGGTGTCGATCAGGGCGTTAAAGATGGTGGACTTGATCTGGTAATAATCTTCCGAGCGGTTGTCGGTGATGGCGCGCACCACGGGAGCCGGCTTGGTCGGGGCGAGATTGGGCGCAGCGGCGGGAGGCGGCGCCTTGGAGTCCACCGGAGCCACCTTGGGCGGTGCCTCAGGAGCCGGCTTCGCCGCCTTGGCCAGGTTCCCCTGGAATTGAGGCTCGTTGTTGGTACGCTTGCCGAACATTTATGGCCCTGGAGCCCCTCTAGGCCTGCTTTTTCGTCTTGAGGAAGGAGAAGATCGAAGTCGGAGTCTTGTCCGCTGTCGTCGCCGCGGTACGGCCGGTCAAAGTGCGGGCGAGGCGGCGCACCGACTCGGAAGCAGGCGCTTTGGGCTGGAGCTCGATCAGCATCTGGCCGTTGTTGGCGGCCTGGCCGAACAGGGCGGGATCGAAAGGCACAACCGCGACCGGATCGGTCCCCATGGTCTCGGCGAAATCCTTGGAGGGGATTTCCGGCCGCTTGGGCATATGGGCCTGGTTGATCACCAGCCGCGGCATGCTGTCATTCGGGCGCGCGCCCTTGACCAGTTCGATCACGTTCTTGGCGTTACGCAAAGAAGCGAGGTCCGGCGTCGCCACGATCACGATCTCGTCGGCGGCAATCAGGCAGGCCTTGGCCCAGGGCGTCCAGGCATGCGGCATGTCGATCACCACGCAAGGCGTGGATTGGCGCACCGCATCAATCACCGCTTCATAGGCTTCAGGCACCGCGTCATATTCGCGCTCCAGCGCGGCGGGCGCCGTGAAGAGCGAGAGATGGTCGCCGCGCTTGAGGAGCAGCCGGTCCAGGAGGACGTCGTCCAGGCGTTCGGGCGCGGAGAGGGCATCGGCAACGCCCTGGCTGGCCTCGTCGTTGAAATCCAGGCCCAGGGTGCCGAAAGGCAGGTCGAAGTCCACGATGGTGGTGTTGATGGCGAGCTCATGCGCAATGCACCAGCCGACATTATGAGCAAGGGTGGAGGAGCCGGCGCCGCCGCGGGCGCCGACAAAAGTGATGACCCGGCCGATGGGGTTGGCGCCGGGATCCAGGTAAAGGCCGGAAATCACTTCGATCAGCTGAAGCGGCGAAAGCGGCGCCACCAGATATTCGGAAGCTCCCCGGCGCATCAATTCGCGGTAAAGCTCGACATCGTTGGTGCGGCCGACCACCACCACCTTGGTGGTGGCGTCGCAGACTTCGGCCAGCCGGTCCAGTTCGTCGAGCGCGGCTTGCCCGTGCAGCCTGGTCTCCACGATCAGGAGGTTGGGCGTGACCTGGCCGTGATAATATTCCACCGCGGCGTTGACCCCGCCCAGCTGCACCGTGAGATGCGCCTTGGACAGGCGGCGATCGGCGCCCGCGCGCTGCAGCGCCGCGCCGGTATCGGGGAATTCGCAGAAGGCGTGAATCGAAATGCGCGGCACGGGCCTTTCATGGGGTGCAGCGCCGAAAGCCTGATCGTCCGAAGTGTTGCTCATGCTAGTGCCCCGCATCCGATCCCGGCGCGGACTGCTCCACGCTCACATCCACGATTTTCTTGTCGGCTTGGGTCTGTTTGCCCTGCTGATAATTGCCCATCACGGCGGTGCGGCGGGCGCCGTTGGCCGCTTCCATCCCCCGCGGCGTGACCAGGTCACGCGGATCGGCGATCTGCGCCGCGATGTTCTGCTGCACGGCGCAGCCGAAATTCTTCGGCGTCAGGTTGTTGGCGGTGTAGGCGAGGTCGTCTGACCAGTCGCCGCATTTCTGGGTATGGGCCTCGTAGGAGACATAATTGATCTCCACCCGCTGGTCGCCGTCGGGCGCGTCATGGGTTGATACCAGGATGCGATCCTTGGAGACGCCCATATCGTTGATGCGCTGGGCGAAGAAGGCGATCATGGCCGAGGAATTCAGGCCGGACGGCGCGCTCACCGCGATGGCGCCGTTGCCGTGTTCGACATACCCGCTGACGAAATTGGCGAAGCGCGCCTGATCGGCGGGAGAAACGCCGGAATCGGCGGCCGAATAAGCCAGCTTCAAGGACTGGTAGGAAGGCTCGACCGCGATGGGATGATTGGCGCTGCCGTCCGCCAGTATCGATGAAGAATCATTGCTGAAAGGAACGGCGCAGCTTCCCGCCATCAGCAGGGCCGCCAGGGACAGGCCGCGAAACAGGTGATTGATTTCCATATCGTCCTCCTAGCGAACCACGAAGCCCACGGGGGCTGAGGCCTGGGGTTTCAGCGGCTGGTCGTTCTTTTTGTAGACGGCGTTGAGCCGGCCCAGCAGCAGCGTCTCCGGATCGGTGGGCGCCACAAAGCCGTCGGTCGGGGCCGCAAAGGCGCTTTCGCTGGTGGGATTGACCAGATAGGCGCTCACCATCACCACCAGTTCGGTCTCGTCATTCTGGAAGTCGCGGCTGCGGAACAAGGCACCCAGCACCGGAAGATCCTTGACCCCCGGCAGGCTGTCCAGGGTCTGCTTGCTGTTGTGCTGCATCAGCCCGGCAATGGCGAAGCTGCCGCCCGACGGAAGCTCGACCGTGGTCTGGGCGCGCCGCACCGCCAGCGCCGGGATGGTCAGCACATTCGCACCGAACCCGACCTGGTAGGAACCTGTGCTGGTGAGTTCGGAGACCTCGGTGGAAATCTGCAGCGAAATGCGGCCGGAGGAGAGCACCACGGGCGTAAAGGAGAGGCCGACACCGAACTGTTTGTAATCCACCGTGATATTGCCGTCGCGGTCGCGGCTGACCGGAATCGGGAATTCACCGCCCGCCAGGAAGCGCGCGGTTTCGCCGTTGACGGCGGTGAGGTTGGGTTCGGCCAGCAGATGCGCGAGACCCACCTGTTCGAGGGCGTTAAGCGTCGCCTGGGCATTGGTGTTGAGCGGAGAGCAATTGCCGCCGCCCGCAAGCGCCTGGAGCGGATTGACCGTGGTGCTGCCATTGGCGCAGACTTGGCCATATTGGATGCCGGAGAGGTCGCTGAGCGCCTTACCCACCAGGCCATAAGGATTGGCCGTGCTCAGCACCAGGGGAGCATTTCCGCCCACCACCCCGCCGGTGAACTGCGCGGTGGCGAGATTCACACCAAGCTGCTTGGCGATGTTGCGGTCCATTTCGGCGACGCGGACTTTCAGCATCACCTGCTCGCCGCCCACCACGCCCAGCATGTTGACGACTTTCTTGGGATCGCCGGTGAAGCCCGCCGCCAGGTCGGCGGCACGGCCCGCTTCCTGCGCCGAGGAAACGCTGCCCGAGAGAATGACATTGTCGTTCATCGCCGCGACCTTGATCGCGGAATTGGGCAGATTGGCCTTCATCAGGGCGGCAAGGTCGGTGACGTCTTTCTCGACCCGGATGTCGAGCGAGAGAAGCTGGCGGCCGGCGGAATCGAAAAAGAACGCATTGGTCTGACCGGTTTTCTGGCCCAGGAGAAAAACGCGCTTTGGGCTGCGCACCACGGCGTCCACGATGTCGGGGCTGGAGACCAGCACGTCATGGGTTTCGCTATCCAGCTCGACCACCGCCGATTTGCCCACGCCGAGCGTGATCGACTGGTGGCTGGGCACACCGGCCTTGGTGGTGACCTCGATCACCCGCGCGCTGGCTTCATCCGCGGCCGCAGGCGCGGTGGCCGAGGCTGCCGGAAGCGCGGCAAAGGGAAGGGCGGTAAAAAGAAGCGGCGCGAAACGGCAGGCGCCGCGCCACAAGCCGTTACGCATCATTGGACCCTCGCGCCTTGGACGGTAGAAGCATTGTCATTCTCTTTCATCACGCCGTAACGGATCACCGAGACCGCACCTTCCGTGGCGCTGGGGCCGGCATCGGCGACGGCCTGGTTGTCGGCGAGGCCGCGCAGCGAGAGCGACACCACGCCGGTTGTCGCCGCGGCGGCGACCAGTTCGGCCTGGGAGGGCGTCAGTTCGAGCGTGGCGGTCTTGCCGACCACGGTCTTGGTGTTCTTGTCCTGCGCGTAAGTCTGGTCCACCGCGAGCACCCGGACATTGACAAGGATGGTCTTCACCTTCACGCGCGGCGGGCTTTCGCCGGTCTTGGTGGTGAGCATCAGATCGACCCGATCATTGGGCAGGACAAAACCGCCCGCGCCCGAATCCACATTGATGGCAATCGAGACCGCGCGCATGCCCGGCTGCAGCGAAGCGGCCATCAGGCCGACCGCGTTGCCATGGACGATAGAGGTGGTGGCGACGGGCTGGCCGGAATAAAGCGGGACGCGCACCACGGTTTGCTTCAGCGCGTCGGCAAGATTGGGTGTGGTGGCGTGGGTGATGAAGCTCGCGTCGACCGCGCTTGCAGGCCAGTTCTGCCACTTCACCAGGTCGGGCGAGAGCGCGGTGCCCGCCTGAATATTGGAGGTCGCCACCAGCACCTCGCTCATCGCAATCGGCGGGGGCACCTTGGCTTCGACTTTCGGCGTGCCGCCGCCGATCATGGCCCGCGCCAACAGCGCGGCTCCGCCCGCGGCAACGACGGCCAAACCGAGCACGATGATACGCTTGGTGTTCATGACGCCACTCCTATCCGTGCGCCAATCGACCACGAAAGCCTTTAGAAATCGCTTAATAAAATGCTTCGCAAAAGAAATAGTGATGCGATTTCAAAAGCGCGTGCGAAGCGGCCGAGACTTAAGGAAGGTTTATCGGCAATGATTCAAATTCAATCCGGGCACGGGCGGGACCGCCCCTTTGCGGGCGTTTTTAATGGCCGGCCGCCAGCCGGAAAATCTCGGTTCCCGGCAGGACGACAAAGGCGCCCGCCGCCAGCGCCACGCCGTAAGGAATGGCGTGGCTGTCATGCAGCCGCATGATCCAGCCCTGGCGCGCGAAAAATTGCGGCAATGGCAGGCGGCGCAAACCGAGCAGAGCCAGCGTCAGCACGCCGCCAAGGATGGTCGCGACCAGCGTGTAGGACATCAGATCTTTCAACCCCAGCCAGAGCAGCAGGGCGGCATAAAACTTGGCGTCACCGCCGCCGATATAACCAAACGCGAACAGCGCAAATCCGATGGCGAGCCCGGCGCCGCCGGCAAGCAGATGCAGGCCGATGGCGGAGGCGCCCATATGCGTCACGGCGGCGAAAATCACGAAGCCCGCGATCAGCGCAGCCTGCAGGAAATTGGGAATGGTGAAACTCGCCAGGTCCCAGCCCGCGGCGGCCGCCAGGATGAGCGGCAGAGCGACAAGGACGAGGGATTCGGCGAGCATGAGAATAAGCCTTCAGCCTGATAAACGAACGGCCGCCTTTTTAGGGGCGGCCGCTCTTAAAGCTATCCGACAGACTTGGATTAGCGGATGCTGGTAGCGATCGCCGCAAACCTGGCGTTCAGGTTGGTACCGACCTGGGTAAGGCCGGTGATGATCACGACGGCGATCAGAGCAGCAATCAGACCATACTCGATGGCCGTGGCGCCGGATTCGTCGCGGATAAAGCGCGAAATCAGATTGGTCATTTCAGTCTCCACTTTTTGTGACACCCTAGGATGCCCATCACACCGCAATACAAACGGCTCGATGGAACGCTGCCAGGATAGAGGCGGGTGCTTAATTTCCTCCTAATTCGAGGATTCGGAGAATCCCCTATCTGTGCAGGAACAGCACAGAAAAACCGCGATGGACGCGACTGCAATCAATAAACGAGAGTCCTCCTTAACCACGCCGCGCAAAATGGCGAAACAGAGCCTCGCTTTGGCTCGCGTTTTTCCAGCTTTTGCCCGCAAAAGGTTACGCGCGCACGGAAGCAGAGACCCCGCCGATTAAAACTTATTTTACGGCACGGACCTACCCTCCGACCTGCATTTTCACGGGATTTCCCATGCGACGCGCTCTCTTCGCCTCAAGCCTGGTTCTTCTTCTGCCCGCGCCCGCCTTCGCGGCCGACCTGGGCCTGGGCATGGACGAGGTCAAGACCATGACCTTCGAAAAGCCGGTGGCGACGGTTTATGTGGGCAATCCTTCCATCGCCGACATCAACATGATCGACACGCGCCACGCTTTTGTGATCGGCAAAAGCCTGGGCACCACCAACATCATGGCGCTCGATGCCGCCGGCAAACCGGTTTCGAACACCGGAGTGGCCGTGCTGGCCAGCGTCAATACGGCCTCCACGGTGATCCTCAACCGCGGCACGCAGCGCGTCACCTATAGCTGCACCACCAGCCATTGCGACATGATGGCGGAGCCGGGCGATTCCAAGGACGCTTTCGAGCAGATCACCCAGCAGCTTGCCGTGCACAACGACACCGCGCACAAAGCGGCCGCCGGCCAGTAACAATCCGAAGTCATAAGATTGGCGGCGCGTTGGCGCAGGCGGCGCTACCCTGACGTTAGCCGCCTGCGGTTCGCGGACCGCGACATGACGCGCGGCCACTACGCTGTCGCTAGGCCGGCCTAGTCGCGCCCGGTTCGCGGACCGCGACATGACGCGCGGCCACTACGCTGTCGCTAGGCCGCCTAGTCGCGCCCGGTTCGCACAGGGCGGTACTACGCTGGCGCTAACCGCCCGTGGTTCGCGCACCGCGACACTACGCTGACGCTAGTCGCGCGCGCTCACTCCTGCAGCAGTGGATAGATCAGCTGAGGCACCAGGCCGGCCGGCATTCTCTCATCGTCGATGCCGTAATTTTCCGGCAGCGCGCCTTCGGGAAGGTGGAAGGTGCCGAACATCAGGTCCCAGACGGGAAAGGTACTGGCGAAATTCACGTCGCGTGCCGCGCGGGCGTGATGCCAGCGGTGATAAACCGGCGACACCAGGACATATTTGAACCAGCCCAGCCGCCAGTTGAGGTTGGCGTGCACGAACACCGAATAGACGGTGTTGAAAGGCCCAATGACGATGAAGATCTCGGGCGAGATGCCGGCCAGCAGCATCACCACATCCACCGCCACCGCGCCTAGGAACAGATTCACCGGATGGAAACGGGATGCCGAAATCCACTCCACCTGTTTCTCGGCATGATGGACGGCATGGTATTTCCACAGGAAACCGCGATGAAAAAGGCGGTGGCTCCAGTAGAGAAGGAAATCGCCGGCCACCAGGTAGATCGCCGCCTGGGCCCAGAGCGGCAACGCGCCAAGGGGACCGTGGCCGTGATTATAGAAATCGGCGATGGCCTGGCCGTCGGTGATATGGAAAAAGAGCATCGTGCCCATCACCGTCAGCCAGATGCGCAGATAGCGGGTGAAAACCGGCACGAAGATCCAATAGGCGAAATCGGTCAACAGGCCTTCCTTGCGCCACCAGGGGCGACCTTTGTTGCAGGGCATGAACAGCGACAGCACGCTGAAAACCGCGCCCATCGCCACCATCCAGGGCAGCACATGCCAAAGCGTGACGCCGAACTGGCTGGCGGATTCGCGGACGAAATTCCAGCTCATGCGGTCAGCGGCTCACCCGCAGCTGGGTGATCTGCTGGGCGATGGTGTTGAAGGTGGTAATGATCGCGCCCGAGGTGGTGAGGTCGTAATATTTTCCCGCGTCCGAGGCGCAGTTCTGCAGCACGGTGGAGTTGCCCTGGGTGCCGTTCAAATCCACAAAGATGGTGTAGATGATGAAGCCCTGGTTCTTGGCGTTGGTGCAGGCGGCCGACATGCGATTGTCGACCGAACTGCTCTGGCTGGAGCCGGTTCCGTACCAGCGGTCCATGGTGTTGAGGCCGTCGCTCAGCAGGATGATATAGCGGGTGGTGTTGGTCGGAAGCGCAGGCGGATTGTAAGGCGCGCCGCTGGTCTGCATCTGCATGCCATGCGCCAGGCCGATGGTCTGGTTGGTGCCGCCATTGGCGACCATGGCGTCCACCTTGCTGTTCAGATTGTCGAACATGGTGGTCATGTCCGAACTCGACGAAGGGATAGTCGTCGGCAGGGGCAATACTGAGGCAACGGCACAGGAATCATCGTTTTCCGCCGGGAATGACGTGCCGGTCGTATCATTGACGTCGTCGCTCTGGTCGCGGTCCATCACACAACCGCGCCAGGTGCTTTTGGCGTTCAAGCGCCATGTGTGCGTGTAATTGGTGGCGTTGCATGTCTTGGTGTTGTTGCTGAGAACGCAGCTGCAATTGTGATAGGTGACGCCTCCAGGATGGCAGGTCGTGCTGCTGCAGTTGTTGTGTGAGCTGCAATTCGTGCCAATCGAGACCTGGGTGGTGGTGCCGTCCGCCACGCTGTCATAGCAACCATTATAGTAATGACCCGTCTGGCCGCTGCTGGAGGAGGCGATGGATGCCGGGCAGATATAGCCCGGGTAGGGCGTGGTGCCGTCGGGTATGAATTTCGTGAACTGAATGGTCACGCCATCGGCGTTTAAGGCGCCACCAGGCTGCGTCAGGCACCGGCCGGTGGTGGAACTCCCGAAGGTCGAGCCGAAAGGACATGAATCGCCTGGACCTACTGTTTTGTCGGGCAAGTTGCCGCCGTTTGATATGAGCGTGTTTTTATTGGGAATGTCCTGGCTCCAATCGGTCCAGTCGATCCAGCTGGCATTCACATTACCGGTGCCGACATTGACGTCCTTGGCGAAAGGAATGATCGCCGCCATCACATCGCCTGGCGTGGTAGAGGCGTTCTGAAGCGTGGTGAGCAGGTTATGCGTCGCGGTCTTCAGTGCGTTGATCTTGATATTGCTGTTGGTGTCGCCTGGACAGGGAATGCCGTCCGGTTCGCACATCGAACCGGTATTGTCGAGCACGACGGAGACCCAGAGCTTGGTCTGGCCCCAGACCACGGTGGAGCTGGCATGGACCGGGATGTTGTCGAGCGCGGTGGAATGCATCATGCGGTCGGCGGCGGCCAGGAAGGTGGTGGGCACATTGTCGGTGACGGTCAGGGTGACCGCCTGGTTGCTGATCGAGATTTGCACCGGGCCCACACTGTCGAGGTTCGAATCCGGCTTGAAATTGGCGTTGAAATATTGCTGGGCGAGCTGCTGCAGCGGCGCGCAAGGCGTGCCATTGCTGGGGCCGTTGCCGGTTTCGGAACTGTTGGTGCCGTCGGACGAGCATGTGCCGGGTTTGCTGTTGGCGGCGCCCACCGCCAGCGCCGCAGAGTCGAGCGCATCCGCCAGGTTGGCGTGGACTGTCATGCCGCGGGCATAGTCCACCCCGGCACCCATCGCCAGCGTCAAGGGCAGCGCCGAGAGCGCCAGGATGATGGCGGTATTGCCGCCCTGGTTCTTGAAAAAGCGCCGCGCGGCGGCGCAAATGCCGGAGCAAAGGTCAGACAGGACATGCATAGGGAACCCACGCCTTTCGAAGCGGGCGCCATCATCCAGAAAAACAGTGAAAATGCTGTTTCTTTCGCGGCAGGTGGTTTTTGTTTTGTTAGCGAAAGCGCGGCAATAAGCGCAAAAGTTGTCGCGGACTTTTTGCGGCAATTCCCGCCCATATCCTTAACCGGCTGTTGAGCATGAAAACCGCTTTGGCTTCGCCGGCCCGCGGCAAACCGGTACAAATGCGGCATCGAGAAGGGTTTTTCCGGTGGTGTCGCTGTTCCCCAAAAAGCTGCGTCTGTTCCGCCGCCATAGAGGCGGCGCGGCCGGTCTGGAATTTGCGCTGATCGGACCGGTCTTCTTCACCCTGCTGCTCGGCATCATCGAGAGCGGCGTCCTGTTCTATTCCCAGAACACATTGCAATTCTCGACCCAGACCGCCGCACGGCTAGTGCGTACCGGCGCCGCCCAGGGCACCAACCCGGCTGCCACGACGGTGTGCACCGGCGGCTCCGGCGGCGACGGAAACGGCGGCGCCTATGGCAGCACGCAGCAGCAACAGTGGTTCAAGGACCAGATCTGCTGCGGCATCCACGGTCTTCTGAATGATTGCAGTCAGCTGCATGTGAATGTGCAGAATTACAGCGGCGGCTTCGGCACCAGTTTCACCAACACACAGGATGCCAACGGCAACCTGCAGCCGGTGGCGGACAGTTACAGCCCGGGCAGTCCCTGCGACGTGGTGCTGGTGCGCGCCACCTATAATTGGAATGTGATCACTCCGGTCCTGTCCTGGTTCATGGTCAACATGGCGAACAATCAGCACCTGCTGTCCGCCACCGCGGCCTTCCGCAACGAGCCTTACATCGCCGGCGCGGCCTGCTGATTCCCATGCGCCGGCTCATCCGATTCCTCCTCGGCGAGAAAGGCGCAATCGCGGTGGAGTTCGCGCTGGTGGCGCCCGTGATGCTGGGCCTGTTCTTCGGACTGAACGAGCTGGCGATGGCGCTGGGCGCCAAGGCGAATGTGTACAACCTGGCCAGCGCCGGTTCCGACCTGATTGCGCAGGAAAGCACCGTCACCACCGCCGACATGACCAATGTCTTCAGCGCGCTGGGGGCGCTGTTCTATCCCTATCCCACCACCAATACCCAGATCACCATCACCAGCCTTATCGACAACGGCAATGTCGGCAACGGCAAGGTGGCCTGGAGCTGCACCCAGGGCGGCAGCGCGCGCGGCGTGGGCAGTATCTATACCTTTCCCACCAACGCCCAGGGGCTGATCCCCACGGGCGGCAGCGTGATCATGGCCGAAGTGCAGTATCGCTACAGCTTGCCGGTGCAGGTGCAGATTCCGGGCGTGATCAATATCAGCGGCCCCTTCACCATGACCAACGTCTTCTATTCCAAGCCACGCAAGGTCATGCAGATTCCCATGTCGGGCGCCTGCCCTTAGGTTCTTCTTGAATTGCTCAGGTCCTGCGTAGCTCGCTCTCGAGCGAGCGTAGGCAGAGGGGGTCAAATATAATTCACCTCGACCTGATCAGGCCTTCCTGTGCCACCGAAGCGATCAACGTTCCATCCCTGGCGAAAATCATGCCGCGATTGAAGCCGCGCGCCCCGGAAGCCGACGGACTGTCCTGGGCAAAGAGCAGCCAATCGTCAAAGCGGACCGGACGGTGAAACCACATGGCATGATCCAGGCTCGCCACCTGCAGGTTTGAGAAAATGGTCTTGCCATGCGGCAGCAGCGACGTGGAAAGCAGAGTCGCGTCGGAGGCATAAGCCAGAAGCGCCAGGGCGAAATTCTCCGGCACCGGCCCTACCGCCCGGAACCAGACATTGTCGAATGGCGGCCGCGGCGGCCGGTCACCCGGTGGGTCCAGCACCACCGGCCGCGTTTCAAACGGCCTCGCCCTGGTCAGCCATTCGCGCAAGCCGTCGGGCAGAAGCTCGGCATGACGGCGGCGGGCCTCGGTTTCGTCCTCCAGCTCTTCGGGCGGCGGGACGTTGGGCATGGGGAATTGATGGACGTAGCCCTCCTCCACGACCTGAAACGAGGCGGCCAAAATGAAGATCTGCTTTTCATGCTGGATGGCCACCACCCGGCGGGCAGAAAAACTGTGGCCATCGCGGGAAGGGTCCACTTCATAGCGAATGGGTACGCGGGGATCGCCGGGGCGCAGGAAATAGGCGTGCAAAGAATGACAGATGCGTGACGGAGAGACGGTGCGCGCCGCCGCCATTAACGCCTGTCCCAGCACCTGGCCGCCGAAAACCCGCTGCAAACGGCCCGCGGGACTGATGCCCTGGTAAATATTTTCTCCTGCCTCGGTGACATCGAGCTGGGCGAGGACCTGGGCCAGCGCCTTTTTTCCTTCCTCGTTTCGCCAATCCGTCATGGAAATGCCCTATCCCCTTCATGACCGATTCGCGAAGGTGTCTTCATTATGGCAAATCTGCTGCTTGAGCGCGCCGCTCATCAACGCCCCCTCGCCAGCAAAAGAGGCGCCTTGGAGCGACTTTTCACGCTGATGTTCCAGGGCTTTGTCTATAACCAGATCTGGGAAGACCCCAATGTCGATCTGGAGGCGCTGGAGCTCAAGCCACAGCATCGGCTGATCACCATCGCCAGCGGCGGCTGCAATATCCTCAATTACCTGGCGGCGGCGCCGGCGCAAATCACCGCGCTCGACCTCAATCCCAATCATGTGGCGCTCACCCGGCTGAAACTGGCGGCGCTCCGGCACCTGCCCGACCACGAAAGCTTCTTCCGATTTTTCGGCGCGGCCAAGGCCGGCGCCAATGTCGAAGCTTTTGACCGCCACCTGGCGGAAAAGCTCGATTCCGAAACGCGCGCCTATTGGCAGAAAAGAATTGGCGCGCGCAAGCGGCGCCGCATCGAGATGTTCGCCCGGGGCCTTTATCGCCATGGCCTGATGGGCCGCTTCATCGGGCTTCTGCATGCGGTGGCGCGGCTGCACGGAAAAAAACTGGACACCCTGCTTGGCGCCAGGAACGTGGGCGAACAACGCGCTGCGTTCGATGCGCTGATCGCGCCGCTGTTCGAATCCAAGGCGATCAAGCTGATTTCAAAATCCCCGGTTTCGCTTTACGCGCTGGGGATTCCGCCGGCGCAATATGACGCCCTGATGTCGTCCGGCAATGGCCATGCGATCGAGGTGCTGCGCGAGCGGGTGGAACGGCTGGCTTGTGACTTTCCCATCCAGGACAATTATTTCGCCTGGCAGGCGTTCGGCCGGCGCTATGACCTGGACCGCCGGGAAGCGGTGCCCGCCTATCTGCGCCCCGAGAATTACGCGGTGCTGAAATCCCGGCTGGACAAGGTGCGCGTGCATCACGACTCATTGGTGGATTACCTGAAACGCCAGCCCGCGCAGTCGCTGCATCGCTACGTCCTTTTGGATGCGCAGGACTGGATGAGCGCAAGCCAGCTGGCGGAATTATGGGCCGAGATCGACCGGACGGCGGATTCCCGGGATGCGCGGGTCATCTTCCGCACCGCGGGGCCCGATTCGCCCTTGACCGAAAAACTTCCGCCCGGCCTCATGGCCCCTTGGCTGTATCATGCCTGGCAAAGCCAGGTGCTGCATGCCCAGGACCGCTCCTCCATTTATGGCGGCTTCCATGTCTATGCGCGCCGTCCCCTCTCTTGAGAACCATTCCGGGCTGATGGACCAAGTCTATCGGCACCAGCGCTACATCTATGATCTTACCCGGAAATATTATCTTTTCGGGCGTGATTCGCTCATTCGCGAGCTTGCGCTCAAACCAGGCGACCGGTTGATTGAGATCGGCTGCGGCACCGCGCGCAATCTCATCGCGATTGCCCGGCGCTATCCTGACGCCAGATTGTTCGGCCTGGATGCATCGGCCGAAATGCTGGAAACCGCGTCCCGCCAGCTCCGGCGCGCCGGCCTCGAAGGCCAGGTCATGCTGCGGCACGGGCTGGCGGAGGACTTGGTGCCTTCCCTGTACGGTGAGGACGGTTTCGAGCACGCGCTTTTCTCTTACAGCCTTTCCATGATTCCCGATTGGCGGCGGGCACTAGCCGCCAGCCGGCAGGCGCTTTCAGAGCAAGGCGTTGTTCATGTTGTTGATTTTGCCGATCTTCGCGACCTGCCAGGCCGTTCCTTGCTGCGGTCCTGGCTCAAACTCTTTCATGTGAACCCGCGCGGCGAGCTGCTTGAAGAACTGGAAGCAAGTCACGGCCGGGCCCTGACATTCCTGCCTGGCCGCTATGCCTTTCGGACCTCTTTTAACAAAGGTAAAACCGCGGCTTAGGGCCAATGTGGCCCCTGGGTCACAGCCAGGGAGTAATCCTTGAAAACGGGTTCCGCATCGGTTCCAATGGGCCCCCTGTCATGGAGACTTTTGGGCTTGCCGTAGTTATAAGCCCGAGTATTCGAGTGCTCGAGTATTCGTTCTGACGACATTTCGGCGGGGGCGTGACCTGCCGCTATTTCTAAGCGAGGGAAAAATGAAGATTCGTATGATCGCCTTGGCAGGCGTCGCGGCGCTTGCGCTTTCGACCCCGGCGATGGCCTATGAAGGCTGGTATCTGGGTCTGGGCGCCGGCTGGGATAGGCAAAACGGCATCAAAGGGACTTCCGTTCCCTTTCCCAACACCTTCTCCGGCAAAAGCCAGGGCAGCAGCGGCGCCCTTCTCGCCGGTTCCTTTGGTTATGCCTGGGATAGCGGGTTGCGCATCGAAGACGAACTGAGCTGGTCGGGGCATGACGTCAAAGACCCCACCGCCACCGGTTATGTCGGCGTGACCGATGATATGATCAACCTCGTTTATGACCTTCCGCTGGACGAGAACTGGAAGCTTTCGCTGGGCGGCGGTCTGGGCATGGGTTCGGGCCGTGTCCATATTTCCGAACCTTCCACGACCGGCGGCCGCGGCGACCTGGTGAACAGCTCGCGCACCGCTTTCGCTTATCAAGGCATAGCCGGCATCGCCTATTCCTTGTCGCCGGATGTCGATCTTTTCGTTGATTACCGTTATCGGGCGCTCGACCTGGACGACAATGTGCCGAGCGGCTTTGCGACGCTTGCCCCCATCCATCTCGGCAATATCACCGAGAATGCGGTGATGGTGGGCTTCCGGTGGTTCATGACCCCGCCGCCGCCCCCACCGCCGCCACCTCCGCCACCGCCTCCTCCGCCGCCTCCTCCGCCGCCGCCACCTCCGCCGCCGCCGCCTCCACCGCCGCCGCCGGCAAAGACCTATATCGTCTTCTTCGACTTCGATAAGTCGGACCTGACGGCGGAAGCGCAGTCGACCGTGACCCAGGCCGTGGCTGCCGCCAAGCAGCTAGGCTCGGTGCGCATCATGGTCACCGGCCACACCGACACGGTGGGTTCGGACCGCTACAACCAGGCGCTTTCGATCCGCCGCGCCACCTCGGTGAAGAGCGAGATGGTGCGCCAGGGCCTGACCGCCGACAGCATCGCGATCGAGGGCAAGTCCTTCCACGATCCGATGGTGCCGACTGGGCCGAATGTCCGCGAGCCGAAGAACCGCCGCGCGGTCATTGACCTCGGCGGCTGACAAGGCCACCGGTTGAAAATGAAAAAGGGCCGGTCTCGCGACCGGCCCTTTTGTTTGGGCATCATGGCGGCCAGGCAAACACCGCCGCCTATTCAGACCACGTTACGGAAAAAGACCCGGGCTTGACGGGTCGCCCGGCATCGAAGGCCGCGGCGTGGGTGTGATCGGCGGGCCGACCGCGACGCCTTGTAGGCTCGCACCGACCTTGATTTCGCAGGTGTCCACCGGGATCGCCTCTTCCACCGGCACGCCGGCGACGAAATCCTCCAGCACCGGCTTGTCCGGGGCGAGGGCCGCGGCGAAGACAATGTCGGCCGCCTTGCAGAAATTCTCCGCGGCACCCGGCACGGTGCGGCGCTGTTCGGCATGGGCAATGGCGCGGGTCTTGTAGGCATCATAGGCGGCATTGCCCCGGACGGTCCCCTGCAGCCGCTTGAACATCGCCAGCATCAACGCATCCGAGCGGCGAAGCTCCTTGTTGAAAGCCGTCTGGAAACGGTTGAAGAGCTGGGTTTCCTTCTCGCCGCAGGCCAGGGCGGCATCGGTGAGTTCCTGCTGCACCGCCGAAACCTGGATCGCGGCGATTTCGGCCGGCGTGGCGCAAGCTCTTTGCAGCGCCGCCGCCTGGCCGACGCCGTGAAAGGCCAGAATGATGGCGCAGGCGCCCGCCTGGACTCTTATGGCCTGGATTTTTCCGGTCATCGAAATTCCCGCTTTCGACAATCGAAGCCACTCTAACCCGCTTTTGCACCCCGGTGGCAATGGCCGGCGATAGTCCAGCCCCTCTTGCGATCTGGGATTGCAACTTCGCGACTGACAGGGAGTTTTCATAGCGACGAAGTTCAGGTTCCCAATGCCGCAGCATTTGGCGAAAATTGTCCTGGTCGCGGCCCTGATGGCGGCAAATTCTGCCCTGACCCCTGCCCTGGCCCGCATGCCTTTCGGTGCCGGCCGGATGCCTTCGCCCACCGACTATCCCGGCGCGCCCAGGCCGGTTTATCCGGACGAGGTCAAGCTGCCCTACGCGATGAATTATGCCGATGAGGCGGTCGAAAGTCTGGGCTTTAAAAACGGCCATATGGACCTTTTTTCCACCAAACCGTCCAAAACCAACCCCTATCTGCCGACTTTCAGCGGCGGGCTGGGCGGCGACGGCGCCATGCTGAAACTGCAGTGGCATCCGGGCGAATAAGCCTCTTCCGGTCACCCCTTTCTTTTAGTATCTGTCCGCCCGTTCCGGGCCATCGGCCCTGCAAGAAGGAAAGAACAAGCAGTGTCTTTTAAAGTCGCAGTGGTCGGCGCGACCGGCAATGTCGGACGCGAGATGCTTTCGGTGCTGGCGGAGCGTCAGTTTCCGGTGAGCGAAGTGGTGGCCCTGGCTTCCACGCGTTCGGTGGGGACCGACATTTCGTTTGGCGACAAGACACTCAAGGTCAAGGCACTCGACTATTACGATTTCAAAGGCACGGATATCGCCCTGATGTCGGCGGGCGGCGCCATCTCCAAGGAATGGGCGCCCAAGATCGCCGCTCAAGGCTGCCTGGTGATCGACAATTCCAGCGCCTGGCGCATGGACCGTGAGGTGCCGCTGGTGGTGCCGGAGGTCAATGCCGACGCACTGCACCAGATCAAGAAGGGCATCATCGCCAATCCCAATTGCTCGACGGCACAATTGGTGGTCGCGCTGAAGCCGCTGCATGACCTGGCCAAGATCAAACGCGTGGTGGTGGCGACCTATCAATCGGTCTCCGGCGCGGGCAAGGAAGCCATGGATGTGCTGTTCCGACAGACCCGCGCGGTCTTCGTGGCCGACCCGATCGAAGTGGAGAAATTCACCAAGCAGATCGCCTTCAACGTGATTCCGCATATCGATGTGTTCCTGGACTCCGGCTACACCAAGGAAGAATGGAAGATGTCGGTCGAAACCCAGAAGATCCTGGATCCCGACATCCAGCTGGTCGCCACCTGCGTGCGTGTGCCGGTGTTCATTGCCCATAGCGAGGCGGTGAATATCGAATTCGAGCGACCCATCACCGCCGAGAAGGCGCGCGCCGCGTTGCGTGAGGCGCCCGGCGTGCTGGTGGTGGATAAGCGCGAGGATGGCGGCTATGCCACGCCGGTGGAATGCGCCGGCGAGGATGCCACCTATGTCAGCCGCATCCGCAAGGACCCCACGGTCGAGCATGGGCTTTCGATGTGGGTGGTGTCGGACAATTTGCGCAAAGGCGCGGCGCTGAACGCGGTGCAGATCGCCGAGAGCCTGGTCAATCGCAAGCTGCTGAAGGCGACGCAATATGCCTAAGGGTTATTGGATCGCGCATATCGAGGTGCACGATCCGGAAACCTACAAGCTTTATGTCCAGCAGGTGGTGCCGGTCCTGGAGCACTACAACGCCAAATTCCTGGTCCGCGGCGGCCGCGCCGACGTGAAGGAAGGCGCCGCGCGCGACCGCAACGTCGTTGTGGAATTCCAGTCCATGGACGATGCGGTCGCCTGCTACAATTCGGCGGAGTATCGCAAGGCCCTCGCTTTCCGGCAGAAAGCCAGCATCTCCGATTTCATCCTGGTGGAAGGCGTCTGAGGCATTCGCCGGTCAAAGCTCGACCGCGAAATGCTCCATCCACACCGGCTTGTCGGAGAAGCAGGGCGAGAGCGGCGCGCGCCATTTGGCGAAATCGGCCGATTTGCGGAAGCCTTCCATGTGCGATTCCACACTGTCCCACCAGGCGAGAAGCATGAAGCAATCGGGCGACTCGATGCCCTGGCGCATTTCAATCTTGATCAGCCCGGGCTGCCGCTCGATATATTGGCGCGCCTCGGCAAAGCCCTTTTCGAACTCCTTTGCGGTGCCCGGCTTGATGTAATATATGGCGCGTTCAAGGATCATGAAAAGCTCCTGATGTTGGCTCAAATGGCTGGGAGAATTTTCGAACCTGGCCATGCTACGCAACGAAGGAATCAAGTCAATCGCAGGCGCGCCCTTGCGCGAAATTACCGCTTCGCAAGCAAGGCCCTGACGCATCGTTTACAATCTGTATATCCGCGAGCCTCATAATCATCCGCCAATGGCAGAGCAGGAGCAAAAGAACCGCGCATGATCCGGCCCCGGCGATCGGTTCTTTTCATGCCCGGCTCCAACGCCCGCGCGCTGGAGAAAGCGCGCGCCCTGGATTGCGATGTGGTGGCGCTGGATCTGGAAGATGCGGTGGCGCCGGAAGACAAGGCGCTGGCGCGCATCCGGGTCTGCGAGGCCGTGGCGGCCAAGGCCTTTGGCGGCAAAGAAGTGGCGGTCCGGATCAATCCCTTGTCATCGCCCTTCGGCCATGCCGACATGCTTGCGGTGGCCAAAGCCCATCCGGACGCGGTGATCCTGCCCAAAGTATCGGGCCCGGCCGAAGTGGGCGCGGAACACCGGGCTTTCCCGGAATCCATCGCCATCTGGGCGATGATCGAGACGCCCAAGGCCATGCTGCACCTGGATGCCATTGCGGGTGCCGGCGCCGCTTGCCTGGTTTTGGGCGCCAATGATTTGCTCAAGGAGATGGGGGCCCGTCCGATGGCCGGCCGGGACAATCTTTTGGCGGCGATGAGCCTCACCGTGATCGCTGCGCGGGCGCATGGACTTGCTGCGATCGACGCGACTTATAACGCGATCGCGGACTCGGACGGCTTTGCGCGATCCTGTGAGCAGGGCCGGAGCTTCGGTTTTGACGGCAAGACGTTGATCCATCCGTCCCAGATCGAAATCGCCAACCGCGTTTTCTCGCCCAGCGCAGCGGAATTGGATGAGGCAAGACGAATTCTCGCGGCCTTTGCGCAGCATCCCGAAAAAATCGTGTTTTCCTTCGAAGGGCGCATGGTGGAGCGGCTCCATGCCGAGGAAGCGACGCGGCTGTTGGCGCTGGCGGATGCGATCGGGAAAAGATGCTGACGGCCTACAACAGTGCAATCGCGGAAAAGGTGCTGAAATTCGATCCCGCCCAGGCCGCAGCGGCGGAGAAGCTGGACGTCCTGTCGCGAGCCCTGACCGATTACCGGCCCGGCCTGTTTCGCCGGAAGGAGGCGCCCAAGGGACTCTACATCTGGGGCGATGTAGGACGGGGAAAATCCATGCTGATGGATCTGTTTTTCGAGAATGCCAGAATCACGCCCAAGCGCAGGGTGCATTTCAACGCCTTCATGGTGGACGTTCATGCCCGGATACACGCCGAACGGCAACGCCAGGGATCGAGCGATCCGATCCCCCCGGTGGCGCGGGGGATCGCGGCCGAAGCGCGTCTGCTGTGCTTTGACGAATTTCAGGTGACTCACGTCGCCGATGCGATGATCCTGGGCCGGCTGTTCGAGCAATTCTTTGCCCTGGGCACGGTGATCGTGACGACCAGCAATGCGGCCCCCGAGCGGCTTTATGAAGGCGGCATCAACCGTGAGCTTTTCCTGCCTTTCATTGCCCAGATCAAACAGCGGCTGGAGATGGTGGAGCTGAATGGCCCGACCGATTACCGTTTGCAGCGGATGGCGGGGTTGAAGGTCTACCTCATGCCCCTGTCGGCGGAAAACGACGCCGCCATGGATCAGGCCTGGGTTCGGCTGACAGGCGGCGCCAAGCCCAAGACCGTGACTTTGAGATTTTTGGGGCGGGCTTTGGCGGTGCCGGCCGCGGCCGGCGGCGTGGCGCGTTTTTCCTTTGCCGATCTCTGCATGAAGCCGCTGGCGGCGCCGGACTATCTCGCCATCGCGCAGGATTTTCATACCGTGCTGATCGATCACGTTCCGGTGATGGGAGAAGACATGCCCCATGCGGCGCGGCGCTTTGTGGTTTTGATCGACACGCTGTATGACGAGGGCGTGAAACTGGTTTGTTCCGCCGCCGCGGAGCCGGACAGGCTTTATCCGGACGGCAGGGGCGTGGCGGCGTTTCGGCGTGCGGCCTCGCGGCTTACGGAAATGCAAAGCGAGGATTATCTCAAGCGCGGCCACGGAGTTCATGATGTCGGGTCTGACTAACGTCTATTGGGCCTGTGCTTTTGTGCTGGCCTGCCTCGCCTTCTACAAATTCGCGCTGCCGCGGCTCAGGAAATTCGACGAAGAGAATGTCCGCCGCATCACCCAGCAGGAGAAGGACAAATCGGACCCTTCGGCGCATTTCCGCCACGCCCTGGATGTAGCCGATGAGCAGGTGGAAGCGGTTCAGGAGGTCCGGGTGGGCGTCATCCCGCAATATCTGTTCGAGACCGAACTTTATCTCACCCGCGAAGAGGCCGAGGAAGCCCGCGCCGAACGGGTTGGCGTGATCGCAAGGCGCTTCTATCAGGAGCTTCCGGAGGCGCTCGCCGGTTCAAGGGGACGGGGACGCATGTCGGCCCGCGAGCGGGCGTCACAGAAATGGAAGCGCGGCCGGGACGAGACGCTCCACTAGGCCGCTTCACCTCTAAGGAGGCGCGGAAGTTTTCCGATATCGCCGCCTGCGTGCCGCATGAAGAAACGGCGGGCAGGTCCTATGGCATCCACGATGCCCAGCCCGAGATCGCGCAATTGCCGGAGTGGGGCGATGTCGTTGGAAAAGAGCCGGTTCAAGGCGTCTGTCGATGCCGCCAGTGCGACCGAATCAAAACGCCGCCAGCGTTCATAGCGTTTCAGGGTATCGAGCGCGCCGATATCGCGGCCCAGCCGCGCCGCATCGAGCAAAGTCTCAGCCAGGGCCGCAGCGTCCTTGAGGCCGAGATTGAGCCCTTGCCCGGCGATGGGATGGATGCCATGGGCGCAATCCCCGGCCAGCGCGAAACGCGGCCGCACATAATCGCGCGCCAGATGGAAACTGAGGGGATAGGACCAGCGTCCCGCGCGCGAGCGCCCGCCATCGTCCAAGCCGATAACTTTTGTCGCGCCCAGATGATGACCGAAACGGCGTGCGACTTCAGCGTCAAAATCTTCTTCGTCCAGCGCCAACATGGCGGGCGCCTTTTCGGCACGCTCGGTCCATACCAGCGAGGACCTGTTTTCCGTCATGGGCAGGATGGCGAACGG
>CAZEFQ010000086.1:0-23105 GCA_964511505.1 uncultured Rhizobium sp. | reverse complement strand
AACAATACTTCCGTACATCTTGAGTCCGGACGACGACGAACAATCCAATTCGCCCTGCACATAATAAGTCGTGTAAGGCGTTGACGTCACGGTGGCTATCGACGGCGCAACCGGATAAAGGCCGTTCACATTGCTCAGGCCAGACGATCCGTAGCTAATAATTGTGTAATTCAAAACACCTGAGCCCGATCCGGGATCTGACCCGGGAACAGTATTGAACCAGGCACGCGCTGCCAAAGAACCGGAATTGCTGGTGCTTGTTATATCCGCGACGGCCCATATGAGCCAGACGCCAGGCGTCACGTTGATCGACGTGATTGGCTGGGACGTACCGCATGACGTGGAAACGGCGGAAGCGACAGGGATGCTCGATTCAATATAGGTCCCGATATTATTGATGCAGTTTGTGGCATCGGTAAAATCCTGCATAACTTGGTCGGCATCTGCAGTCTTGCCATTTGAGAGAGTAACTGTGACCGCACAGGTCGCGTTTGCCGATGTGGTAGCGAAGACTACAAAGAGCGTAATAACGATCCAAAACGACGTTTTGAGCATCTCGGCCTCCTTATGGCTACTGTGTCCCACTTACTAAACAGGGCAACCATCCAACAGAGCAGGCTCACTCCGGCTTTAGCGTCTTTAGCCAGCTAGGGAGACACGACACAGCTTGAAAACTCTAGCGCATAATTTTTCAATTAATCGACAGACCCAAGAACTATCCCCAAAAAGATTTTCTCACTTCTGCATTCACAAGAATGTCGCTCAACAGATTTCCTCAAAGAGTGCTGTCCTGCACAGGCGCGCTTCGAAAAAACGGATTTGTCAATTTTCGATTCTGCACTTAGTCTCACAATGCCCGTGTATCATTATGGGCCCCCACGCATGTTTGAGTTGCCGATTGGTGTTGGAAACAACACCGGAGAAACTGCGCTCCATGAGGAGGTCGGTGATGAATTTGCTTGTCTTTGGTTTTCCACCGCCGTGCTTCGATGCTGCGATTGCGTCGAAGCTTTCGGTCGAGTTCAGCATATTTGAGGCCGCAGAAGCTCAAAGCGTCGGAAAGGACGCAAACGGGAGAGTCTCAAACTTGGCTTCGTGCATTAACTCCCGATTTAGCCGTTCGATAGCTTTAGCGGTTCCTTCTGCCTCTCTTCTGCTAGTGCTTGGCTTGCTTCTGAGTTGCGTTTTTGCGGAAGGGCTTCCGCAGGCGTATCTGCAGAACAGCTCCCGCGAAATCCAGGCCATGACGGCCCTGGGAACGCCTCTCAGAACTGCGCTGGGAGATGTTCCGATGTGGAAAAACCTTTTTCTCGCCTTTGCTGGTTGCTTGCTTTTTACCGCTCCGGCTATGGCGGTGTGCGCATCTTATCCGAACACATTGACAAACGGCACGACGGCCGACGCCAGTCAGGTGATGGCGAACTTTAACTGTGCGGCTTTGACCCAGAGCGCGACAATCGATAGCGCCACAATAACCAACTCGACGCTGAGTGCCGCCACTTTGTCTGGCGCCACCGTGCTTCCAGGTTCTGGCGCGATTAGCTCTTCTGGCAGCATAGGGCTAGGTGGCAGCCCTAGTACTATTTTGGAACTGCATTCTTCCCAGCCCCAGCCCGTTGCCAGTTCAACATATACAACAACTACAACGAACGACTGGTATAGCCAGTTTAGATTCCGTTCTGCGCACGGCGCTGGAAGCAGCACCATTGATAACGATGACGCAGATATAGTCATAGAGCGCGGAAATCATTCTTATTCTGGGGACGCATTTACGCATGACGCCGATATGGTTTTCAAAATTAATGGAAGCAATCGTGACGGCCCTGCTAGCGAAGCTATGCGTCTGACCTCACAAGGATACCTTGGTATCGCTACGTCAAGCCCGAGTTACCCACTTTATGTCAACGGAACGGCCTATGCGTCCGGCGCGGCAGGCGCCCTTTCTGATGTTCGCCACAAAACCAACGTTACGGCTTTGGAAGACGGTGCCATTCAGAAGGTGATGCAACTCCATCCGGTGACGTTTTTCTGGAAAGATCCAAAAGATGATGGAATGCGGGGACAGCAAATAGGCTTCATCGCTCAGGATGTGGAAAAAATATTGCCATCCGTCGTACTAACCCAAAACAATGCAGAGAAGACGAAGGGCTTAAAATACGATGAGCTGATCCCGGTCCTAGCGAAAGCTCTCCAAGAGCAGGAAGAAGAAATTGTCGCCTTGAAAGGCATGAATAGAGATCAGGCGACTGAAGTTATGGAATTGCGAACCCGGCTTAGTGAGTTGCAGCGCAAGGTCGACATTAAGACCACTCTCAAATAGGTATTCTCAAACGGGTGGAACTGCGATGAAGCGGTTTATCTCCCTGTTGCTGGCGTGGTGGGTGCCTTGCGGCGCCGCTGCATGGGCTGCGGCCGGTCCCCCGGCCATGATTGTCCCCGGGCAGTACAGTGTTTCGCCCACGGGTGCAGCGACCTACTCCATCCCGATTTCGGTCGTGCCCGGGACCGCGGGAATGGTGCCCGCGCTTTCGCTGGAGTATTCCAGTCAGAGCGGCGATGGCCTGGAGGGTATCGGTTGGAGCCTAGGCGGTCTTCCGTCCATTGGGCGATGTGCCCAAACGATCGCGCAGGACAGCGGCAACCACGGCGGTGTGAATTACAATAGCGATGACCGCTTTTGCATGGATGGTCAGAGGCTGATCCTGATCAGCGGCTCATATGGCGCCAACGGGAGTGAATACCGCACCGAGATAGAGAGCTTCAGCAAAATTATCGCGCATGGCACCGCCGGCAGCGGCCCGGCCTGGTTTGAAGTGCATACCAAGGCCGGCCAGACCATGGAGTTCGGTAATACCTCGGATTCCCAGGCCCTGGCCGCCAATGCAGATGGCAGCGGCTCCATGACCACGGCCAGGGCATGGGGCTTGAACAAGGTCTCCGACAGCGTGGGGAATTACCTCACCGTCACCTACAACAGCGCCGCTGGCACCGACAGAACAATCAATGGCGAAATATATCCGCTGGAGATCGACTATACCGGGAACAGCACGGCCGGGATCTCGCCCTACAACTCTGTCCGTTTCACCTATACATCCCGATCGGATCTGGTCCCCCTTTACCAGGGCGGTGGCGTCGTCTCGATAACGGGCTTGCTCAGTGAGATCAAAACCTATCAAGCGTCGAATGTGGTCTATGACTACAAGATCGCTTATCGCGCCGGGACCACCACCACCCACTCCCGCGTCACGTCCGTGACGCTTTGCGATACGGGTGGAACCAACTGCCTGGCGCCGACGACATTCGGTTGGCAAGGCGGTGAAGGCTATCTGTCAATGACGGGGACCTCCAACCGGGTGACAGATCTTCAAAAGATCGTACCGGGCCAATTCACCAATGATGGAGTGACCGGGGTTCTGCCGATCCAGTCGGGGCTCTGCCAGAACAGTTACGATTCCTATGATGGTCCAAGCTTCACCACCACCACCTATTCCCTGCCGAACATGTTTTCGTTCACGCCGGGCGATACCTGCAACTTCGACATTGTGCAGACCATCATTGCGCCGAATGGCGCCACCAACCTGTTGCTGAACGAGTATTTTCCGGGCTATCTTGGGAACGGCATCTTCATCATCAACACGGTCGGTTCTCCGTGGATCGCCACCATTCCGCTGACAAACGCTGCGACACCTGCCGTCGGCGGGGATTTCAACGGGGATGGCATCACCGATATCATCATCGGCGGAGCCACCACCAAATTGTGGCTGGGACAGTCCAATGGGACATACCCGTCCGGCACCACGCTGACATTTTCCATCGGAACGGCCGCCGATTTTGACGGCAATGGCTGTGTCGACCCTGTTGATACTTCGAGCACCATCCATTTCCTCAGCAATTGCCATCCGCTGCAATCCACGCTCGCCCTGCCCTCCACCTCAGGCGGGTATTCGCGGGTGTTTGGTGATTTCAATGGCGACGGCAAAACCGACGTCCTGCTGGTCAATGCAAGCGCGGCGGCCCAGCTGTGGCTCTCGAACGGGTCCAGTTTCACCCAATATACTTTGTCGTACACCGATTGGGGCAAGTATGACGTTGTCGTTGGCGATTGGAACGGCGACGGGAAAGCCGACGTTCTCCTGACCGTTCCGGGCACCGGCGGTCATTACGCACCGCCGGTTACGAACAAGTTCTATCTTTCGACCGGAAATGACTTTGTCGCGGCGGTCGATAGCGGAAACAACCCCGTAGAGATCGCAACCGGCATGGATGGCGACAGTGCGGTCGCTGCTGATTGGAACAGCGACGGCGCGACGGATATCTGGTTGCAACGTTCCTCCCGGGACGGCGGCAATATGCTTTACACCTTCGCCTTCATACCGGAGTTGATGACGACCGTTTCCAATGGCGTGGGATCGGTCACGACTGTCACTTACGACCGGCTGAATAAGAACACCTTCTATATCAAAGGAAGCAGTGCAACCTATCCAACCGAGGATATCGACGGACCGCTCTATGTGGTCAAGGAAGTAGACGCAAGCAATGGCCTTGGCGCCTGCGCACCTCCAACCATGACCTATTGCTATACATCGACCTACAGCTATTCGGGCGCACAGGTGGATGTTAATGGGCGCGGATTTTTGGGTTTTGCCGAGACCGTGATCACGGATACGCAAACCAACGTCGTCCAGACCACTGATTACAGCACGACTTTTCCCTATATCGGCATGGTCACGCAACAGACGAAGACCCACAGCGGCACGACGCTCAACTCGCTGAGTAATACATTGGCGAACAGCACCAGCAGCTGCGGTTCAATCAGCGCCTTGACCGGCGTATATTTCGTGAAGGTGTCAACCAGCGTCGCGGCGAGCCATGATCTTGACGGCACGGCCTTTCCGACAACCACGACCAACTACACCTACGATGCCTGCGGCAATCCGCTGACCATAGACGTGTCGGTTTCCGATGGTTCTTCCAAGGACACCACCAATACCTATAGCGATAATACGTCCACGGCCTGGTATCTGGGCCGCCTCGCCACGACTGCTGTGAACAGCATTGTTGGGAGCTCCAATCTCACCCGCCACTCGTCCTTCGGCTATGACGCCACGACAGGCCTGCTCACGCAGGAGGTGGTCGAATCGGGGGTCTCGACCTGCAATAACGGTTCGTCCTCCTGCACGCTTACCACAGCCTATTCCTACGATGTGTTTGGTCACCGCATATCCACGATGGCCAGCGGGTCCGGGATCGCCAACAGAACGACGACGGCCTCGTATGATCCGTTGGGTGAGTTTCAGACAAGCGCGACAAACGCGCTCGGCCAAAGTGAATTCTGGGCCTATGACGCGCGCTTTGGCACGCCCACCTCGCACACCGGCCCGAATGGGCTTACCACAACCTGGGCTTACGACAGCTTTGGACGGTCAACGCAGGAACTGCGGCCGGACGGAACGCGGACCACGAGTTCCTACGCATACTGCGGTGGGTCTTGTCCGACTTACGGACAGTTCTATTCGCAATCTAAAATCCTGACGCCCGGTGGCCTTCAAGGCGGCCCAATAAGCGCCGTTTATTACGATATGCTATCGCGAGTTGTCGCAGGCGACACGCAGGGTTTTGATGGTAGCAACATCCGAGTGGCAACCGTCTATGACGGAAATGGACGGGTCAATAAGACCAGCCGGCCCTATTTTACTGCCTCGCCGCCATGCGCCTCTTCTTTGCCTTGTTGGACCACCAACACCTATGACGACCTGGGGCGTGTGACCCAAGCGACATTTCCCGATTCAAGCCATGCGGATTATGGCTTCAGCGGACTTGTTACCACGGTCACCAGGCACCCGACGTCGGGGGTGAACCAGGTCACGACTACGACCAAGAATGCACAGGGATTGGTCGCTAATGTCCAGGACGCAGCGGGCAAGACGACGTTATATGTCTATGATGCATTCGGCAATTTGCTGACGGTCACCGACCCGCTGGGCAATGTAGTTCGAAATGACTATGACATTCGCGGCAATAAAATCACGTCCAGCGATCCCGATATGGGCCGCTGGACTTACGCCTATGATGTATTAGGCGAACTGACCAGTCAGGTCGATGCTAACGGCAACACGACATCCTTGACCTATGACTTGCTGGGCAGGCCAGCCTCGCGCACGGAAAGCGGCCTGTACAGCAGTTGGACATATGGTACGAGCGGTGGCATTCACAATGTGGGCAGGCTGATCGAAGCCAAGGCTTGTCTGACCAACAGTTGCGGAACAGTGTTCACAGACCGCAGGTTTGTCTACGACTCTCAATCCAGACCGTCTCAGGTTCTTCTCAGTACCGGCGCCAACAACTACGCCTACTATAACAGCTACAATCCGGACAATGGCCAGCTGGCGGTCACAATCTATCCTTCGGGCTTGGCGGTCAACCATATCTACAATCAATATGGCTATCTCTGCCGCCTGACCGACTATCACCACGACGCACCAACCTGCTCAATTCCACCTGGTGGCCTCAGTGGCACGCAGGTTTATGCAACGGTCAATTCGAGAGATGCCGAACTGCACCTTACCGGATTCACCGCCGGGAATGGGGTTGCGACTACCCAGTCATTTGATCCAGAAACGGGCTTGATCGAAAACCAGCGTGCGGGCAGTAGTGGCTCGGTGTCGTCGTTTGACTATTCTTTCGACGCCATCGGCAATCTCACTTCCCGCACCGATAATGACGCAACTGGTGGCGCTTACACGGAGAAATTTTGCTACGATAGCATAAACCGATTGATCCACTATGATATCGGCTCTACTTGCACCAGCAGCGGTTATAAAGAAGTCACCTACGACGACATCGGCAACATCACCAAAAAGTCCGACACGTGTAATACTAGTAGCTGTTACGTCTACGCCAACGGAAAGCCACATGCGGTTTCCGGGATCAGCGGCACGGTGGATGGTCTGACCAATCCACAATACGTCTACGACAACAACGGGAACTTGACCTGCGTCTATGACGCTGCAAGCGGGAGCTGTGCCGCGTCCTCCTCGGCACGTCACTTGTCCATCACCAGCTTCAATATGGCGGCTGAGGTCACCCAGGGCACGACCTCCGCTTACTTCGTCTATGACGACCAGCACCAAAGGGTGTCGCAGGTTACGACGGCCACGGGCGCATCACCGCCCACAACCGTCACCACTTACCTCAACGATGCTGCGTCCGGTGCGATGAGCATTCGGACCGTGGCGGGCACGATGACTTCGCCGACAACGTGGACGCTTTACACGCCCCCTCCACCCACGGGAGGACCTAATCCCCATTGGGGTGCAGTCGTTTGGTACGGGCCGCTGCCTAATAACGTGGGGAGCTGGTTCGATTATGTCACGCTAGATGGGCAAATCGTGGCCCAACGCAAAAGCGAATACAACGCAACCAGCGCCTGGGGCCAGCTGAGCTGGACCTCCAATCCTTCCTTTCCGTCTCCTGGGCCCGGTCCTTATTGGGGCGGCGGGAGCACGCCCATGATCTGGACAGCGTATTCACCCCCGCCACCTACGGGCGGCCCTGATCCGCATTGGAACGCTGCCCCGTGGGGTGGGATTGGGACCTTACCGACAGTGACCCTGTACTATCTAAGCTTGGACCATCTGGGTTCAGTCGCGGTGATAACCAACAGCAGTGGCACCGTGCAGCAGCATCTCTCCTATGATCCTTGGGGTAAGGCGCGAAATCCCAACGGCACCGACACTGCCTGCGGCAACATCACCAACTCATACACCACCCGCGGCTTCACCAATCAGGAACAGATGCCGATCCAGTGCATCGTGAACCTGAACGCTCGACTCTACGACCCCTCGATCGGAAAATTCCTGTCGGCTGATCCGGTCGTTGGCGACTCACTCGTCGCAAACGCTTTCAACCGGTACGCCTATGTCCTGAACAATCCGCTGAGTTTCACCGATCCGAGCGGCCTATGCGTATTCGGTTGCTTTTGGAAACAGAGCTGGTTTGCACCAATTTTTGACATTTTCCTTGTTGTAATCGGACTTCCCGAATTGGAAGGATTTCAAGTTTTTTCGGCGGGATTTCAACTCTCGGATATCGGTCTAATCGGACTGATAGGAAACGGTGCCGCTGCGGGAGCGGCGACGGCTGGCATTTCGGGGGGTAACATCCTCAAGGGTGCGTTGGTAGGCGGCTTAGAAGCAGGACTTTTTTACGAGGCTGGAAATTTCCTAGCGGCTGAAGCTGACGCAGGCACAAGCCTCCTGGGATCGCCCGTACTAGACAAGTTTGTCAGCCATGGGCTAGTTGGCGGGATAGGCAATCTAGCAAGCGGTGGAAATTTTGGATCGGGGTTTCTATCCGCTGGCTTTAGCTCTTTCATACCGTCGCCCGGGGGGGGCGAAACCTGGAACCGTGCCGTGGCTGGGGCCGTTGAAAGTGCGGTGATCGGAGGTGCAGCTTCAATACTTGGTGGGGGCAAGTTTGAAAATGGGGCTATAACAGGAGCATTCGGTTACCTGTTCAACTTCGAACTGCACAGGACGCAGTTAAGTGACTTTAACCCCGAGGACAGCAATATTTCTGAATCAGAGCTTCGAGAGGTTCAGGCCTTAGCTCGTCTTGTATTTGCCGAAGCGGCCAACTCTCCAGATGCCTATGCCGGTGTCGGATGGTCGGTAGTCAATCGTGTTGGGGCTCAAGGGTTTGCGGATAGCCTTCAGGGGGTCATTTATCAGTTGGATGGGAACGGCAATTATCAATACAATGCCATTGGAGGAAAGTTATGGAATGCTGCAGGCGACCCGGGTTCTCTGACTGGAGCAAATGCGACAGCCTACCGGAGTGCTTACGCTACAGCGTTTGGCATTGAGGTTGGCCGTGTCTCGGATCCCACAGGAGGTGCAAAATTCTTTTATTCAGGGGCAACTCCAACTGGTTTCTTCTCCCGGGCTATTAGTTCTGGCCGACTAGTACCGACTTATACGGCGGGTCCGTTCACATTTTTGAAAGCGCCACAGTGACCAATGATCGGAAAGGCACGTGCCGTTGGTTATCGATCCTATGTGCCGCTGTGCTCGCCTCGTATGCGAACTCTGCACATGCCGAAGCTCGCATCACAGTGCCTCAGGTCTTGAACGCTGTGCAGCGCCGCCTATGCTTTGAATCCAATTGGTGGGATCGCACACCAAGGTATGGATTGCGCACCATGATTTCGGTTCGGATAGTCGGTGACACCGGCTTCGTTTGGGGAAGCAACTTAGTTCCGCTTCCACATGTGAAGGAAATGGTTAGCTTCTTTCAGATCGAACCGCGCAACGGGATTCCAATGGTCATCTCGGCTTATGGATACAACGCAGATGCCATGCGTGGATCACCAAGCTTTGACGAAGCAAGAAAACAGGTTTTTGCGAATGGTAAGATTGAAACTCCGTTTGCCGTACCAACCTCTTGTCCGCAAATTTATTTGAAAGGCACGCCGTTAAAGACAGAAATGGTGCGAGCCATTGAGAATAGCATAGCGACCAATAAGGCTGTCTTCCCTTTGGCTGAGAAGATGAAAAGGGTTAAAATCGTAATCGCGGACTTCGACCCGGATTTCCCAGAAGCGCTTGTGTATTTGCCCGGTTCGAATGAAGTACTGCACGTCGCACTGCATGATACCAACCCTTCGCGAGACCAGGCAGCAATGCTAAACGGGCTATATCCGATTCTCATTGAAACCGATCCCTCTAATGCAGTCTCGTTAAGACGGAAAATTTTGGCGACGGGGAGCGTGAGATACATTGACGTCAGATAGCGCCACTTGGCCAACAAGCCTGGACAATTCGGGCCTACCCTGCCGCTAACATTCTTGCCATGCACCTTCGGTCCTTGCCTGGGGGGGGGCCAAATCTTATACCCGAATCACCAGCTCGAGATTTTGGTTTCCCGGTGCTGGTATGGAAGTTGGTATTTCTTCGGCACCTTTCTTTCGATCGATTGAGATATCAATAGCTTATGTTCGGGATCCTATGACGTCCCTGGGCACCATTAAAATCATCCGGACCGGCCCCCTGCTTAGGTGCTCTCTCCCAGTGAACGGTCTTACGCAATTGGGGATCGGCTGGAAAGTCGGCGTGGCCAGCGGCTGGGGGACGTACGGCACCAACTTGGCCGTTCAACTCCGGTTGCGCGGCATAGCTCCGGCCTTGTTTTTCCTGGCACCAGAGCTTGAGTTGACCAAGGACCAGGCGGCGCTCCTGGAGCGCGCGATCGCAGAACACCGGCAATGGGACGACCTTCTGTTCGAACGCGCGGACTTGCCTTTTCCGATGCTGTCCGCGCTGGGCAACAACTTGACCATTCCGGAAACCTTGCGCGGGTTGCGGGGGCGGCCAAATATCGGCGTCGCATTTTTTGAATCGCCGGTGATCCCGCCTGAGAATGTGAACCGCGCGAAGGCCGCCTACGCCTGTATCGTCACGGGTTCATCCTGGAACAAGGAGATACTGGAAGCGCGCGGTCTGGTCGTCCGCAACTGCTTGCAGGGGATCGATCCGCAATTGTTCTTTCCGGCCCCGCGCACGGGCCGATTTTCCGGCCGCTTCGCGATATTCTCGGGCGGCAAGCTCGAATACCGCAAAGGCCAGGACCTGGTCGTGGCCGCCTTCAGGCGTTTTCACGAACGTCATGATGATGCGCTGCTCGTCACGGCCTGGCACAGCCCGTGGCCCGGGATTGCGCAAAGCCTGTCGGCATCTGCGCATGCGGTCGGCTTTCCCGGCACCGATGCATTCGGGCGTCTGGACATTGCCGGCTGGCTGCGCGCCAACGGTCTGCCGGATTCGTCCTTCCTGGACTTGGGAACGCTTGCGAACAGGGCCACCCCTTCCCTGCTGCGGGAGATCGAGGTGGCTTTGCTGCCAAGCCGCGCCGAGGGAGGCACCAACCTTGTCGCCATGGAGTGCATGGCCTGCGGCGTGCCGGTCATACTTTCGCGCAACACAGGCCATTTGGATCTTATCGGGCCGGACAATTGCTATGTCCTTGAGGATCAGATGCCGTTGGGTGCACCGGCAAACCGCGCTGCGTTTGAAGGATGGGGAGAGTCCTCGGTCGATGAGATCGTGACGCGACTGGAAGAGGTGTATGCGGACCGGACGGAGGCGGCTCGCCGCGGCGGGCTTGGAGCTGTGTTCATGAAGGACTGGAGCTGGTCAACGCAAACGGACCGGATGCTCGCCGCACTGGCCGGATTCGGCTGAACGGGCAACCCGGCCCGTCCGGACTGCATGCCTTTCCCCAGAACCACCCCCCTGCCTTCGCCGGGGTTACATCTTCTACAGATTTTATCTTTCACCCGCGCTCAAGACAATTTCACGACAAATGTAGTTTATAATTCGGAATCGGGACCAGTGTTTCAACATGCGCAGCCGGTCATGGGAGGCGTCCATGTTGTGAGTAGGTGGCCTGCCGCTGTCGTATTCGTCTTCCTCAAGCCAGCCGGGAATTGCAAGTGTCGTTGCCCTTCAGGCGCACTGTGCGGCGCCATTTTTCCCATTCAACGCCTCCAGAGATCGAGCCCCGGTCCGCTCAGCGAAAATGACCGGGGACCGAATAAGGACAATCTTGATACACGGCCTTTCCTGTCTTGAGCGGGGAAAGTTGTCCGAGGCCGAAAAGGCATTTTCCCAAGTTTTGGCGGAAGAGCCCGACAATGTGGACGCGTTGCATCTTCTCGGCGTCCTGGCCATGCAGACGGGCCGGTTTGCATATGCCGTGGACCTTATTGGCAAAGTCGTGGTGATAAGCCCCGGTTTTGCTTCCGCTCATAACAATTTGGGCAATGGATTGCGGGAGCTGAACCGGCTCGACGAAGCATTGGCAAGCTTCGACAAGGCAGTCGCATTGCAGCCCGGCTATGCCCAGGCCCACAGCAATCGCGGGAATGTCTTGATGGACATGAACCGCCCCAAGGAAGCGTTGGCCAGCTTCGACAGGGCTGTCGAGCTGGATCAGGGCTACGCCAAGGCGCACAACAACCGCGGTCTCGCGTTGAGAGACCTGAAACGGCACCCGGAGGCCCTGGCGGCATTCGAAAGGGCGCTCGCGCTGGAACCCGGTTTTGCCGATGCGCACAGCAATCGCGGGCTGGCGTTGCAGGACTTGAAACGGCCGCAAGAGGCGTTGAAAAGTTTCGACACGGCAATCTCCCTTCGGCCTGAACAGCCGGAGTTCCATAACAATCGCGGGAATGCGCTCCTGGGCATGAAGCGGTGGCAGGAGGCTCTTGAAAGCCTTGATCGCGCGATCGCATTGCACCCCGGATATGCAGAGGCATACGGCAATCGTGGCCTGGCGCTGCGAGACTTGAAACGGCCGGAAGAGGCGCTGGTCAGTTACAACAAGGCCCTTGAACTCAGGCCCGATTTTGCCGAGGCATATAACAACCGCGGTCTGGCGCTGGTCGACTTGCGGAGGTTCGGCGAAGCGCTGGCAGACCACGACAAGGCGATCGCCCTGCAGCCGGATTTTGTCGAGGCTTACTGGAGCCGCAGCATTGCCCTGTTGCTGGCCGGCCGGCTTCAGGAGGGGCTACGCCAGTATGAATGGCGCAAGAAGCGGGAGGAGCCGGTTGCGGCGCGTTCCTTTTCGCAACCGCTCTGGCTGGGCGAGGAAGATATTTCCGGCAAGACCCTGTTCGTCCATTGGGAACAGGGGTACGGGGACACGATCCAGTTCTGCCGATACGCCAAGCTCGCGTCAGCCCGCGGCGCGAAGGTGATACTGTCGGTTCAAGACGCGTTGCGGGATGTGCTGAACGGTCTTGATCCAGGGGTCGAAGTGATTGGTGCCGAAGAGATTCCGGAAAGCTTTGACTATCATTGTCCGCTGATGAGCTTGCCTCTCGCCTTTGGCACGACAATCGAAACGATTCCGGCGGAGGCGCAATATATCAGGCCTGATCCGTCCCCGGATACCCGATGGCTGCACCGGCTGGAAAATAATGGGAAGCCGAATGTCGGCCTCGCCTGGAGCGGGAAGCCCAGTCAATCCAACGACCGCTTCCGTTCAATCCCCCTGGAGAAGTGCCTGCCGATGCTCGTGCCGGAAGTGAATTGGATAAGTCTGCAAAAGGACGTAGGAAAAGATGACGGCCTTATTCTGCGGGACAGCAGAAACATACGGCATTTTGGTTCCGAACTGGCCGACTTCGGGGATACGGCGTCGTTGATCCAGGAAATGAATCTGGTGGTCAGCGTTTGCACCAGCGTGGCGCATCTGGCCGGCGCGATGGGCAAGCCGGTATGGATATTGTTGTCATTCAACGCGGATTGGCGCTGGTTCCAGGATCGATCGGACAGCCCCTGGTATCCAAGCGCCCGGTTGTTCCGGCAGCCGGACATCGACAACTGGGAGCAGGTTGTCGATCAGGTCATTGTTGCATTGCGTTCCGGTTTGGCGATTCGCCGGTAATCGCGGGGCGGGAGGGCAGGCTCCCGTCCCCGCGGCACGTTATAGATCGAACACCATGCCGATGTCGAAGCTCTGGCTGTTCATGTTGCCCGAGCAGGCGATGCCCGCGCCGCAATTGATCCCGATATCTTCATGCAGCCATCGATAGCCGATCGTGAAGCGGGAGGTCTCGTTGGTGGGAATGACGACCCCGACCATGGCGTTGTAAGCAAACCGCCAGCCGTCATCATGGATGGCCTGGATGGCGGTCCCGCCGATGCTGTTGAGGCCCACTTCGTTCCACGCATAACCGAGGCCGCCGCCGATATAGGGCTTGACCGGGAAATCCACCGGAGCGGTCCAGTAGAGATTCACCATCGGCGCGAACATCTCGGCATAGCCGCCAAGCTTGGCGCTGGCGCCGTTCACCACGCCATCGCCAAGCGGCACATAGCGATAGAGCATTTCAAGCTCGGCGTCGAAACCCGACGGCAGGCCGATGCCCCAGAAGGCGGAAGCGCCGCCGCCAACGTTGAGATCGACTTTGGTGGAGTCCGGCGGGGTGAGGTTGTCGTGGGCGTTTATCGAGCCTTCAAAGGCGAGGCTGCCGCGCAGGCCGGCATTGTAGTGGGGGCCGTCATCATCCTGGGCGATGGCGGCGGTCGAAACGCAGAGCAAGGCGAGTGCGAATGATGATTTGATGTGCATGAATCCCCTCCGGTGAGGCGGGGAAGCTCAGGCGCGGGCGGTTAACCGGGAGTTAACCGCAGGATAACTTACCGCTCGCAACATATTGATTATATTGGAAACATTTCAATTCCAAGACAAGACCAAGAGTCCATCGGAAGCGTCAAGGCAGGTCCGGCATGAGAAGGCTCCGGCTCATGATTTTCGCTTTTACGGTTCTGCCGGCAGCAGCAATGCCGGTCGGGCCGGCGCGGGCCGCGAATGCGATCGGTCCCTTTGACCAGGCGCAAGTGACGGCCGGCCGGGCCGCCTTTCTCACCAATTGCAGCGGCTGCCATGGCTCCTATCTGCTCGGCAACAGCGGGCCGCCGCTGGCGGGGGATGGCTTTGTCGAACGATGGGCCGGGAAAAGCACCGGCCAGCTTTTCCGCTTCGCTTCGACCAACATGCCGCTCAACGCGGCGGGCACGCTGCCGGAAGAAACCTATCGCAACCTGATCGCTTTCATCCTGGCGGCGAACGGCGCCAGGCCCGGCGCCGGGCCATTCAGCGGAGACAGCGATGTGAGGATCGGCAGCATCATCAGCGGCGAGCTTGTGGTGCCGGTGTTGCGCGGTGAACCGCAGCCGCCGTGACGACTTACTTCGCCTGGGACACTTCCGGCCGCACGGCTTTGGCAATGGACCCGATATTCACCGCCGCGCTGCCGTCAAACGAATCCTTTCCCGGTTCGGCCCCGTTCGCCCAAAGCAGAAAGGCCACCAGATCGGCATAGGCGCTGTTGCTCAGGATGCCGCCCTGACACTCCGGCATCGTCTTGCGGATGAAATTATAAAGGTCGGCGGAGGTCTGGCTGGCCCATTGGTCGAGAAAGCGCTTGCCGGCCAGCGCCGGAGCCGTTCCGCCCGCGAGATTGTTTTCATGACAGCTTGCGCAGCTGTCTTGAAATTCCTTGCGCCCCGAATCCACCTGGTCTTTGGCGAATGGTCCTGGAGTGCCCTGTGCATGGGCGGTCCCGCTCAGGGCGAAAAGAGTCAAGAGCATCAATGCAAGAGGAGCCTTCTGCATGCCGTTTTTCATGTCATGTCCCGCGCCGCTGTGCCCATTATGAAGCAGGGTTTTGCGCGCGCAAGGGCCTGCCGATGCCGCGGGTCCCGGATCGCCGCCGGATGGCCGTCCGCCCGGATGGCTGGATGAAAGCAGCAAAAAAAAGCTTCTTACTCCAGCTCGATGATCTGTTTGGCCTTATCGTCCCGGCGGCGCTTGGGGTCGGTGCCGGCCGCCTGCCGCCGCCGCCGCTCCGGACCCACATAAGCCGGAGAGGACACAAAGGGACGCGGTCGTGCGAAGACTTCGGTGATGCGGCCGAACAGATTTTTGGGCGTCACCGGCTTGACCAGGAACTCATTGACGCCGGCGTCGCGGGCGCTGCGCACATCGTCGAGCCCCGTATGCCCCGAAATCATGATAATGGGAACGCGGTTGTTGGCGAATCCCTGGCGTACCAGGCGGGTGAATTCAATGCCGTTCATCGGCTTCATATCTAGGTCGAGGAGGACGAGATCGAATTCCTGCGACGCCAGCATCTCCATGGCATTGTGGCCGTCCATCGCCTCGGTGGCGTCCCGCGCACCCCGCGTGACCAGCATCCGCTTCAACAGGGCGCGCATATGCCCATTGTCGTCCACAATGAGGATTCTCAATCGCGCAAAATCTGCTTGGTCCACGGGCCGGCCTTCGCCATCATTGGGCCGCCAGAGTAACGGCATACTCTTAGCGACAGGTTACCCGGAAAGTGTAGGTTCGAAGTCCCTCTGTTCATGGCCGGGCCGGACGAAATCACCTGTCTGTGACGGAGATGCCGCACCGGCGATGACGACGCGGCCGAAAGAAGGGCTATGACGGGAAGCCGGGGGAAAAACCAGCACGACCAAAAGGGAAAAAGCGGCCCGCGGGCGGCGGGATTTTCCCTGCCGCAATCGCGGCTGCTGCGCATCGCGGCGGGGATTCTTCTTGTTCTGATGGGATTGCTGGGCTTCCTGCCGGTCCTGGGATTTTGGATGATCCCTTTGGGCGTGGCCGTGCTGTCGGTGGATTTGCCGGCAGTGCGGCGCTTCAAGCGCAAAGCGGTGGTGACATGGAGCCGCTGGCGCGGCCGGTGAGACAGGCCCGGCGGCGACCGCTAAGCGGTGACCGCGTCCTTGCGGCGGGAACGGCGCAGCATGAATCCTACCCCGCCAAAGCCGGCCAGGAACAAAGTCCATTGCGCCGGTTCGGGAACCAGCCCCACGGTCGTGCTGAAAACGACATTGTCCAGGTTCCAATAACCCATGTCCGGGGTCACGCCGGAAATGTCCAGCTCGGTGATGTTGGTCAGGTTAAGCACCAAGGTCGTCAAGGTCGTGCCGATGTTATAGTTCGTCCCGTTGATCACCACATGATCGGATGCCAGTCCGGTGTTCATTCCCAGGCCCAGATCGAGGCTTTGGACATTGAAGGTGCCGCCACCCGACCGGGTGATCACGGCTTTGTCCCCGTACAAGAGGCCGGCAAAACTCAACTGGGTGCTGCCATTGCTGGCGCCATAGAAGCTGCCATGGCTGGTGGCCATGAAGAAACCGTCATTGGTGAAGGTCAATCCCTGATCAGAGAAAGAAAAACCGTTGAAGCCGCCCCCGGAGGGAAAAAGCACGCTGCTGTTGTTGCCGGCCGCGTCATCAAAGTTGACCACACTCGCCTGCGCCGTGTTGGAAGCGAACAGCGCGACGCACGCAGCGGCTGCGAGCCGGATTTTCATGAAATTCCCCCGGTAATGGGCCCAGTGACAGGAGAAAGAGTTAAGCTGATTTTCCGCCGAACGGGAGTCGTCTTTCTCCTACGGTGCAGGGCCGCGCTACCGCCCAGGCCAAAGGTAACCCTTTGTCGTGCCTATGCAAAATACCGCAGTGTACGGGCGGATACGTGCAGAAGTCACAAAAAATTGTCGTGCGGTGCTTTGCCGCTGCTTTTCGGGATAACGTCAAATTCATGCAGACCGCGGCCGATACGCTGGAAAGGACGGACAAGGCTCTGCTCCATGCCTTCATGCGCCTTTGCCACTTTGTGGATTGGCACTTCCACATCAATCAGTTCGACCTGGCCCGTGATGTGATGGGCGCCGGCCTGGCGCCCAGAGCCTGCAGGACGTGCTGAGGCCCTGGAAACATGACGCCCCGGTGGTGTTCTCAGTCGGTCTGGCCTTCGGACTTTGCGCTTCATCTTCTCCTCGATCTCGCCCGGCTGGCCCGGGCCGGGACGGACTATGAAAACATCCGCATCGTGTTTCGCGTGAGGCGGCGCCTTATTTCCTGATGCCGTTCTTTCTGAGGCTGATGCTGTTCGTGCTGGGCGCGGGCACGCCGCCATGCTCACAGTGGCGGATTTCACCACGCGCCCGGTGGCACCCGCCTATTCCATCGAGAATTTCCGGCTCCTGGGGTGTTCCTGGTACATCGCGGGCGGGATGCCGCCCTGCCGGAACCGCAAGAAGAAGACACCGGCGCCGGTGCGGGCCTGGTTAGCGGCCATCAACCAAGTCACGAAAATTTCGCGGCCATCGCGTGGCGTGCGGGGGACCGGTTTAAACCACCCTTAATTGTGAGCCCCTAGTTTGCCCTCGGGTGAAAGACGTGCGCGACGAAGGGGGCCTCATGTATTTCCGTCCATATCCGCGAATCAATTCCCGCGAGATGACTGAAGACACGCCGCAGGTCGAAATGGACATCTCGCATCGTTTTTCCCAACAGCTGGGCGCCTGGCTGAAGGGGCTTTTCGGCCGGCCATTCGAATCCGAAAATCGCGCGGACAAGCGGCGCGCATAAAGACCGGGCGGCGGATATCCTCCGCCGCCCTTTCCCACACTCCAACAGGATCACGTCAGACCGGCACCAGCCGTCCGTTGCGGTTGCGGCGGAGCACCATTCCCGTGCCGAACAGGCCGGCCAGCATCAAGAGCCAGGCGGCGGGCTCCGGCGCGTTGGAGACCACGGGGCCGCCGGGAACGCCGACCGGATTGAAGCTGATGGTGCGGTTGCTTCCCACATTGTTCACCAGGCTGGCGCCCATGCCTGAAACCGTGGCGCCGAAAATGGAGTCAGCGGAGAGGCCGGCAAAGGAGAAAGTGTCCAGCCTCTGGCCGCCGGCAAGCTTGAAGGTGGGGCCGCGGAAGGTGAAAACGAGATCCGGAACGTCGGGATTGTCGGTGACGCCGGGCTCGGCCGCCAGGATGCGGTTGGGCAGCTTGTTGCGCACCGATGTGGTGACAAAAGGCTCGGTGGAGCTGATGGAGCCGGGAACGTAGCCCGAGAAATCAAGCACCACCACCTTGGTGCCGCCCCTGAGCCCGGTCTCGGAGGTCAGCGTTCCGCTATAGGAAAATTTGAAGTCCGCTCCATCGGAGGTGACGCTGTCGAGAACGACGGAGGCTTGGGCCGCGCCGGATAAAGCGGCAGCCGCGGCCAGGACCGCGGCGGGAAGAACGATACGTATGTTCATCGGGGTTCCCTCTAAAAAGACAAAAGATAAAAAACAGACGCGCTTGAGTTCGCTCAGCTAATGCGGCCTGTACGCAATCGTTCCGCCGCGCCCCTCCGAAAGCCGGCCCGAGGTATAATAATTTTCTCCAATGACGGAACTGCCGCGCGGAATGGGAAATGGAACGCACACGGATAACTTTTGTGTGCTCACGCGATTCAGAAAAAACACAGTGTACTTTTTCCGACCATTTCGCGGCACAAGTTCAAGATTGTCGCGTTGACCGCCTTTGTAAGGGGATCGCGAGATCATCCGGCATTTTCGTGAAGAGCGGAGATGAGATTTTCAACCCGTCGCCCAGATGCAGTTCCTGGGGCAATTCAGAGGCAGCATGACCGACATTGTCCATGAGATGAATTGGAGCGTTAACGCGGAACTCGCGCAGAACAGCGCCCGCGCGGTTTATCGCGCGCCGGCCAGGACCGCACAGGACCTGCTGAGGAACTCGAAAGCGAAAAGGCTGACCGACATAGTCGGGGCCGGGCTTGGCCTTCTGATTCTCCTGCCCTTCCTCGCCCTGATCGCGGTCCTTATCGTGCTGGAAAGCCCCGGCCCGGTCTTTTTCCGCCAGCGCCGTACCGGCCGCGACGGCGAGGTGTTTGTGATCTACAAGTTCCGCACCATGCGGGTGATGGAAGACGGCCCGGAAATAATCCAGGCCAGCCGGGACGACCATCGCGTTACCCGGATCGGCCGCTTCCTGCGCCGCTCCTCGATCGACGAGCTGCCTCAGCTGATCAATGTGCTCAAGGGCGAGATGTCGCTGGTGGGTCCCAGGCCGCATGCGCTGGCGCACGATGTTTATTATTCGAGCATGGTGTCCGACTATAATCTGCGGTTCTACGCCAAGCCGGGAATCACCGGCCTGGCGCAGGTCGAGGGCCTGCGCGGGGAGGTGCGCGACATCCACCATATGCAGGCCCGCATCAACCGCGACCTCGCCTATATCGAAAACTGGTCCTGGACCATGGATGCGCGCATTCTGGTGCTTACCGTGACCAGCGCGCCCTTCCACACCACGGCTTATTGAGAGAAGATCAAAAGAGGGGTTTCGCCTCTCCTTTTTTCAATCCTGCCCGCTCCACAGCACCCAGAAGCCCACACCGGTGTGAAGATTCGGCTCGGCGTTCCGGGCCTGAAAACCCAGAATGATTCCACGCCCCAGCGTATATTGGCCGTCGTCCACGATGATGTGCATGGGCACGGCGCAGCCTTTGCCGGAGCATTCCTGGAGCGGGGCGGAAGAAATGGCAGCGCCGCAGTAAATAGCCTCGACATGCGCCGATTTGGGGAGGAGCACCGCGAAATTGGCTTCTTTGCCGCCCTCCAACTCGCCCCGCCTTTCGCTGATCCTGAGGGCGGCATCCCGGTGCGGCGGCCGCGATCCGCCCGCCGGTCCTCCCCACGGCCGGCACAGGCGATAGTCATTGTCGGAGAGGCGCACATAGGTGCCGGGATATTCGCTAAAGCCGTTCCTGCGCCACCAGCTGTCGGGGGTGAACGACATTAAAGCCAGAATCGGAGCACCGGCGAAGGCTCCGGCCAGGGCATGCGGCAGCCAGGATTTTCGTCTTTTGGCGCCCGGAACAAGATAATGCCCGGGCCTTTCCATCCGATCACGAGCGCACGTCTATTTCGGTGAGGCAGAGGGCGTTGGCGCCTTCGCGTTCCGCGCTCCAGACAGCGGCGGCGTCGATATAGCGGCCGTTGAACAGTCTGCGGGCGTCCCAGACATGGGCGGTCTCGCTGGCGAGGTAGGCCGTCACCTCCTGGTAGCGCGAAACGCCCGGCGCGTTTTTCCAGATGATCGACATGGGAAGCTGGTCTTGATCGTTCTTGGTCCTGGGCGGATAGACGGGCGCGAACTTGCCGTAGCTCTTCTCCAGCGTCTGGAGCAGCGTCAGGAAACGGCCTTCGCAATCCGCCTGGGACGTGGGAGTCTGGTGCCAGAAGCCGAGATCGTAGAGCCGCTCGAAGGAATTGAAATAAAGGTTGAAATTATAGGCCACGCCGTTCACCAGCTCGGGCTTTTTGGAACCCATGGCGCCGTTGTTGCGGTCAAGCAGGTCTTTGCGGGAATAGCGGCCAAAATCCCGGCCCGGCAGGGCACGGGCCTGTTCGGGCGACATGCCGAACTTCATATCGCGCCAGCCGTCCAGCACTTGTCCCTCCTGGTCCTGCGCCCCGGCGGGCGCGGCAGCGAGCAGCAAGGCAAGGGCGTATAATGCGTGGCGCATGAAAACCTCTTACTACATGTGTAGTTTAACCCGGGCGTGCGCGGACCGCAAGTCCGCTCACTCCGTCATCACCCCGGCCAGCGTCACCACGCCGTCGAAGAGATTCCCCAAACGGAGATTTTCGTTATCGGAGTGCTGGTTGTCGTCGTAATTGGCGATCTCGATGCCCACCACCGGGACATGGAAGGCATCGATGAAGGGCGTGGCAGGAACGCCGCCGCCGGTGGTGCGGATGCGGATGACATTTTCCCTGCCCCAGGTCGCCTGCATCGCCTGGGTGATGAATTGGGCTTGCGGGTCATTGGGATCGGTGCGCCAGGCGCCGCCGCTTGTATTGACGTCCGTTGTACGGGTAACGATTTTTGCGATCTTGTCATGGGCGGCGAGCGTCGCCACGTCGGGATCCTTGTCCACGACAAAATAGCCTTGCGCCCGGATATGGGCGATCACCCGCTGAACCATGATGCCGGGCCTGTTCTCCTTCACCAGCCGCATCGCGATCTCGGCGGTGGCGCTGCCGGGGATCACCCCGCCCACCTCGCCGCCCGACATCCGGTGGATGCTGAAGCTGGGAAGATTGAGGCCCTCCTGAAGATAGGCGGCGGCGCCGTCAGTGCCGCCCACACCATATTCCTTCCGGATGTCGGCGCTCTGGTCGGGGACCGCCTTCATCATGGCGACCGCGTCGGGCTTGAAGGGGAGCACATCGCTGTAGAAATCCTTGACCACCACCTTGCCCTTCGAATCCACCATGGACGAGATCAGCTGGGACAGCCGCACATTGGCGTCCGGCATCCAGTTGCCGTAATTGCCCGAATGCATGCCCTGCTTGGCGGTATAGACGGTGACGGTGAGATTGGCGCCGCCCCGCGCGCCGTAATAGATGGTGGCCTTGCCCAGGGGATGCGCCGGCCCGTCCAGGATCACGGTGACGTCGGATTTGAGCTTGTCGGGATATTTTTTGATGACTTCGTCCTGGCCCGGACCGCCGCCCTCTTCCTCTCCATGCAGGAATATCTTGATGTTCTCCCTGGGAGAGACGGCATCGAGCGCGGTCAGGATGGCTTCGATCGGCACCTTGTCGTCGCCTGCGGCGCGGGCATAAATCCGCCAATCGGGGGAAATATTCCCGTTGAGATCGGTCACGGTCTTGCCGCCATGTTCGATGGCGCCGGTGCGGATCACCGGCTTGAACGGATCGGCCTGCGCCCAGCGTTTGGCGTCCACCGGCTGGCCGTCGTAATGGATATAAAAAAGGATGGTGTGGCGGGCGCCGGGGACCAGCTTTTCCCCAAAAACCACCGGAATGCCGTTGGACGGCACCCATAATTCCGCGGCAAGTCCGCGTTTCTTCATCATGGCGAGCAGAAGGTCGGCGGTGCGCTTCAGATTGGGCACATCGCCGTGCAGCGAAGGCGAGCCGGCCAGCTTGAGATATTCTTCCACGACCTGCTTTTTGTGGGCCTCGACATAGGCCCGCGCCGTGTCGGCGGGCGTGGCGGCGCGCGCGCCGGTGAAAAGCGCTCCCGAAGAAAGCATCAAGGTCAGTGCGACAAAACAAGCAATTGCGGCGAATCTTTGCCCGGCCATGGTCCAAGTCCCCTCTTTATGGGGAGAGAGTAGACCCGCGTTCATCCTGCGTTCAACCGGCCGGGAGGAGGATAGCGGCGTGGCCTTGGGACAACGCGTCATGCGCAGATTCTTCATCCATCTGGAAGTGGGCGCCGCCCTTCAGAGTGACGGTGTCGGCATCCTGTGCGAGGCTCCGGAACTGGCCTATCTGCAGGCCTGCCGGGCGATTCCCGATGTCGCCGCCGAGATGCTGCGCCACCGCCAGGACCCCATGGACTGCCGCTTTGTCATTGAAAATGAAAAGGGCGAGGAGATGTTCGTGGTACCCTTCGACGAGGTCATCCGCGAGCAGCCTCATAAACTGCCGGGCTAGCCCGGAGCTGGCTTCCTCCGGCCGCTCACTTTGGGCTCGCGGCGTGTCGCTCGTTACCTCGCTCCCGCCGCTGCGCGCCCTGGGCTTGGCTTAGCTTTTCTTGGTGAAAGTAGTGAACCTAGAAAAGCTTGCCCCTCCCCGAGCGAAGCGAGGGAGGCGACGCCTCGTTCATGCTCGCGGCGCTTCGCCGCTTTCGCTTGGCTCGCGCCGCTCCGCGACTGGCTCGACCCGCTTAC
>CAZEFQ010000085.1:0-15471 GCA_964511505.1 uncultured Rhizobium sp. | reverse complement strand
TTCTCGCTGCCGCCCCTGATCCTCACCCAGCCCGAAGCGGCGGAATCGCTGCTGGAATACCGCCTCAGATCCCTGGATGGCGCGCGCAGCAATGCACGCTGTTTCGGGCGCAGGGGCCTGCAATTTCCCTGGGAGTCGGCGCCGGCCAGCGGCCACGAAGCCGCACCTTCGCCGGGCAGGCCGGCCTGGCACGAAGACCATGTCTCGCTGGATGTGGCGCTGGCCTTTGCCCGCTTCGTCCATATCACGGGCAACAGCAATTTCCTCGCCGACAAGGCCTGGCCGGTGCTGGCGGGGGTCGCCGACTGGATCGCCAGCCGCTCGCACCTGACCAGGCGCGGCTATGAAATCCGCCGCTCGATGGGAATCGCGGAGCGGAAGAAAGAAAGCGACAATGAAGCCTTCACCACGCTCTCCGCCAAGGCGGTGATGGATGCCGCGCTGGAAGCGGCGCGGCTTTTGGATCGCCAGCCGGGCGCGGAATGGGAAAAGATCGCGGCGAAGCTGGTGCTGCCGCTGCGGGACGGGATGCTGGTCCCGCATGACGGCTTTCGCGCCAATGAGGAGAAGGGGGCGACGCCTTCGCCCCTGATGGCGCTGTTTCCGCTGGCAAGCGGGCTCGACGAAAAAGTCTGCCGCGCCACATTGGATTATTTCCTGAAACGGCAAGAGGAATATATCGGAAGCCCCATGCTCTCTTCGCTATACGGGGTATGGGCGGCGCGGGCGGGCGACCGCCGGCTTGCGGCGCGGCTGCTCAAAAAGGGCTATGGGGATTTCGTGACCGGCCGCTTTCTCCAGACCCTGGAATACCGGCCGGACAAGTTTCCCGAACAGCCGCAGGCCGGACCTTTCTTCGCCAATATGGGCGGATTCCTGATGAGCCTTCTGTTGGGTTTCCCGCACCTGGTGCCGGGAGCGGAAGCACCCGAACAATGGGCGAAAGGCCCGGTGGTGTTGCCCGATGGATGGCGGGAGATCGAGGTGGAACGGCTCTGGTTGCGCGGCCGGCCCGCAAGACTGACAGCGCGTCAGGGAAGCAGGACGCGGCTGGAATTCCTGGAATGAGGGTAGTCCAGGCCGGCAACTGGGAAAGAGCGCCGGTCCCTGATAGGGTATGACATATATAAGAACATATAAGAACAAACGCGGTCTGCGCGCATTTTGGGTGAGGTTGCTTTTCACCATAAAGGGATAAGCGTAGGGCTGCGGATATCAGCAGTCCCGTTCCCGTGCATCACGACCCCGGCGCGCGCCTTGTCATGCGCCGGCAAAGTTGCCGCCAACAAAAGCTAAGTCGAATATCGCACCAACATTCTTTGGAGTTCCTATAGACGCGATGCGCGAAGAGCCTATGGTTAAGACAACTGGAGTGCGCGCATGACCCAAGAAAATCCCCTGATCTTCCGCTTCGGCCATCATTTGCAGACGCCGGAACGCGAAACGCTGGCACGCCTCACGCGGCAGACCCGCGCGGTCCCGGCGCGGCAGGACATTGCCGGAGAACATGCGCGGGAGACGATGATCCGTGTACTGATGGATGGCATGGCCTGCCGCTACAAGATGATGCCGTGCGGACGGCGCGCGGTGACGGGCTATGTGCTGCCCGGCGAATTCCTGGACCTGGGCGTGATCGCCACCGGCAAGAGCAGTGCCTCGGTCGCCAGCCTCACGCCTTGCCAGATCGCGGAGATTCCGCTCTCCGCCTTGAACGAGATGATGGGGCGGCCCGGCGTGATGCGGGCCTTGCTCAGCGCGGCCATCGCCGAAAGCATGATCCTGCGCGAATGGCTGGCCCATATGGGCCAGGAATTGTCGGAAAAGCGGGTGGCGCGGCTTTTATGCGAATTGCGCCTGCGGCTGGAGCGGGTGGGGCTGTTCCGCAACGGCGACCTGGAGCTGCCGCTCACCCAGGAGGAGCTGGGCGAGGCGCTCGGCATCTCCACCGTGCATGTGAACCGGGTGTTGCAGCGGCTGAAGATCGAAGGCCTGATCCGGCTGCATGGCCGGACTGTCACAATTCCCGATGTGGCCCGGCTGGAGGCTTTTGCCGATTTCGAACCGGACTATCTGCGCGACCCGGCCGCCGACATCCTGGCGCAATAAGTCCGGCCGGTCATCGCCGGATTTATCTGAAAGCGCCCCTGGCAGAGCCCCGCTTCAAGGGATAACAAGGGCGAGGGTGGGAATCGGCCAGGCAATTTTGCCCCTTCCTGAATCCTTTCCGGGGGGTGAGCGATGAACGGGCAAGACGATCTGGAACAGCCGCGGCCGATTATTGTCGGTGTAGGGGCTTCGGCCGGCGGGGTCGAGGCGGTGGGCCGGTTGCTGGAGGCGCTGCCCGCCGAGACCGGGGCGGCGTGGGTGGTGGTGTTGCACCTGGCGCCGGAAGTGCGCAGCCAGCTTGCCGCCATCCTGGGCAACAAGAGCCGCATGCCGGTGGTGCAGGTGACCGACGAGTCGGAACTCAAGGCCGATTGCGTCTATGTGATCCCGCCCGACCGCCAGCTTGAGATCAGCGACAACCATATCGCGGCCCTGCCTTTCGAAGAGCCGCGCGGCCATCGCGCGCCCATAGACTCCTTTTTCCGCTCGCTCGCCCGGCAGCATGGCGACGGCTTTGCCGTGATCCTGACCGGCGGCGGCTCGGATGGGGCGGTGGGGGTGAAGGCGGTGAAGGAATCCGGCGGCATCATCCTGGTGCAGGATCCGGCCGAGGCGCAGCACGCCTCCATGCCCATGGCCGCCATCGCCACCGAAGTGGCCGATTTCGTGCTGCCGGTGAAGCAGCTGGCCGAGCGGCTGATGGAGCTGATCAAGGTCAAGAACCAGGTCGCGGACGGGCGCAAGGCGATCGAGGAGGAAGAAAATCTGCGCCGCATATTGGCGCATCTCAGGGTGCGCACCGGCCACGATTTCTCGCACTATAAACGCTCCACGGTGATGCGGCGGCTGCAGCGCCGGATGCAGGTGACGCGCAAGGAGAATTTCGAGGAATATTTCTCCTATCTGCGCGACCATGTGGAGGAGGCGCAGGCGCTGCTCGCCGACCTCCTGATCTCGGTCACCACTTTCTTCCGCGATCCCAAGGCTTTCGAGGCCCTGGCGCAGAAGGTGATCCCGCATCTGTTCCGGGGGGAGCATAATCCCATCCGGGTGTGGGTGGCGGGCTGCGCCACCGGCGAAGAGGCCTATTCCATCGCCATGCTCCTGATGGAGGAGGCGAGCAAGCATGAGCTAAGACCGGAGATCCAAGTGTTCGGCTCGGACATGGATTCGCGCGCGCTCAACATCGCCCGTGAAGGCCGCTATCCCACCGCGATCGAGGCGGATGTGAACGAAGAAAGACTCAGGCGCTTCTTCTCCCGCGACGGCGACAATTACCGGGTCAAGCGCGAGTTGCGCGACGCGGTTCTGTTCGCCAACCACAGCCTGCTCAAGGACCCGCCTTTCTCCCGGCTCGATCTCATCTCCTGCCGCAACCTGCTTATTTACCTGGACCGCGACCTGCAGCAGCAGGTGCTGGCGACCTTGCATTACGGGCTCAATTCGGACGGCTATCTGTTCCTGGGTTCCTCGGAATCGGGCGAGCATCCCGAAGGCCTGTTCCGGGTGGTGGACCGCGACGCGCGGCTTTACCAGTCCACCGGCCGCAGCAATGAGCGGCTTCCCAACCTGCCGCGCATCCTGGGCATTCCCACCGACCAGCTGAGCGGTGCGCCCCCGCCAACGCCGTTGAGCGCGCGTTCGGCCGCCGCCGCCCACCGGGAGACGCTGGAAAACAACGCGCCGCCCAGCGCGCTGGTGGACGACACCAACCGGGTGGTGCATTTGTCGGAAACGGCGGGGCGCTACCTGCAGCCCTCCGCCGGGCCCTTGACCACCGACATCACCGACCTGGTCAGGGGGGAAATGCGCTTTGAACTGCGCGGCGCCTTGCATCGGGCGCTGGAACGGGGAGAGACCACCCTGACGGGACCGATCCCGGTGCGCTTCAACGGGACCTCGCATCCGGTCTATCTCCAGGTCAGGCCGATATCCTCGGAAGAGCCCGGCAAGGAGGCCAAGCGGGCCGTCGTCTTCTTCATCGAAGGGGATGCGGAGATGGGGGCGGCGCTGCAGGTCTCCGGCGACCGCAGCAACGAGACGGTGAACCAGTTGCGCCAGGAGCTGGAAGTGGCGCAGGCGCGGCTCAGGACCATGCGGGAGGAATCGGAGGCGGCGAATGAAGAACTGCGCGCCGCCAATGAGGAACTGCAATCCATCAATGAGGAGTACCGCTCCACCGCGGAGGAGCTGGAGACCAGCAAGGAAGAGCTGCAATCCATCAATGAGGAATTGCAGACGGTGAACAGCGAATTGAAGCTGAAGCTGGAGACGGTGTCGCGCGCCAACAGCGACCTGCAGAACCTGATGGCGGCGATGGATTTCGGCACCCTGTTCCTCGATCCCAGCCTGCGCATCAAGCGTTTCACCCCGCGCATTTCCGATCTCTTTTCCATCACGCCGGGCGATGTGGGGCGGCCGATCACCGATTTCACCCACCAACTGGATTATGACGGGCTGGTGGCCGATGCCCGCGCGGTGCTCGACAATCTGACGCCGCTGGAGCGGGAGATACGGAGCCGCAAGGGCGGCTGGTACCTGGCGCGCATCCGCCCCTACCGCACGGTGGACGACAAGATAGACGGGGTGGTGGCGACGTTTGTGGATGTCACCGAGCGGCGGCAGATGGAGGACCAGCTCAGGCAGAGCGAAGAGAAGCTGCGCCAGGAGATGCTTCGCTCCGGCAACAACAAATGATGCAACTGCGGCCCGCTGCTTGATCTTCTCCCGGGAAGGGCGCAGGGTCGGGGACCGCCGGAAGAGTGAAACGAGCTCCGGCGGCTGAGAGAAGGCCCCCTTTTCGGAAGGTGCGCTCCCGCTCAAAGGAGCAGCGCCATGTTGAACCGGGCTTTCTACGAATCCGCGCTTGTGCAAACCGAACAGCATGTCCGCAAGGGCGAAGCGCATGTCATGCGCCAGCGGGAGATCGTCGCCGAGAAGGTGCAGAAAGGGCTGGAGTGCGGATCATCCAATTCGCTGCTGGCGACGTTTGAGGCGCTGCTGGTGGAGCACAAGGCGCACCGGGATTCTCTTGTGAAGTCGCTGGCGGGATTTTCCGAAGAGGGTAAGGGCGGTCCGCCGCGGATTGCCTATTCCGCCGCGGATTCTTCGGCAGGTTGACGTTCGCGCGTCTCGGTTTCGCTCTCGCTCTCGGGATGATGCCAGGGGAGCCTGCCCATCTGCTTAAGCGCGCCTTCGCGGGAAGCGGCCTGGTCGGCGGCGCGGGTCCAGGTCGCGGCGGCCTCGGCATTGCCGGCGGCGGCATGTTTCTTCGCCATGTCGCGGCAGAGGCCGACGCGCTCGTTGACCAGCCGGAGCACGGAGGAGAGATCATGCTCCAGTTCTTCCGGTTGGGTGGCGGCCAGCACTTCTGCGGTCATCATATGGCCGATATGGCAGCGGAAGCGGGCGAGGTTTCCCACCCGTTCCTGGCGCATGGCGCCGCCGCATTCCGGGCAGGTCTGGGCGCTGGGTTCGATGATGCCGGGTTCGCTGATGCCGGTTTTCTGGTCCATGGCAGCCATCCGCTGGGGTTGAAAGGTCGCCGCGACCGGCTCCAGCACCAACCGCCCGATCAGGCGGGCGATGCCTTCCACCGGAAGGCAATAATCAATCGGGACATTTTCAAGCGCGCTTGCCGGCATCTCCGGCGCCTCGGCCTCCGCCGGGGTCTGCACAATGGCGATGCCGCCATGACGCTTGATCTCATAAAGGCCGGCGGTGCCGTCATTGAGCCGGCCTGACAGCACGATGCCGATCACTTCGCGCCCATAGGCGAGGGCGGCGCTGCGGAAAAGCGGATCGATGGCGGGCCTTGCCCAGTTCTCCCGCGGCCCGCGCGACAATTCCAGGACGCCGTCCTTGATCAGCAAGTGGCGGTCGGGCGGCGCGACATGAATGTGACTAGCGGCAAGTGCGTCGCCATCGCAAGCGAAGGAGGCCGGAAAGCCAACATCCTCCAGCACCGAAGGCAGCATGCTTTGGCTGGAGCCGATATGCTGCACCACCAAAATGGGGGCGGGAAAAGGCCGCTGCAATCGGGAGATCAGGTCATGAAGGGCGGCCACCCCGCCCTGGGAGGCGCCGATCACCACAATGCGGGACATGCGCCTGTCCTTTCAGGGGGGCAACGCATGGCCCGCCAAATGGTGGCGTTGTGCATAATGGGTCTTTTACATATTCCGGTCTCATTTGATGGCGAACGGGGGGGGCGAGTCTGGTAGTTTGGCGTTTGACAGGCGGGGGCTTACAGCCGGTCGGCAGGGCAAAGGATCATGGTCATGGCGCGGTTTTTCTTCGACTTTCATCAGCATGGCAGAGCCACGCATGACGAGACCGGCGTCGAATTCGAGTCCGCGGAGGCGGCCTATCTCGCCGCCGTGGATGGCGCCCACGGCCTCTGGGGAGAGCTGCTCAAGAAGCGCCAGGACCCCAGGCTCTGCAGCTTCGAGATCAGGGGTGAAAGCGGGGCGGTGCTGTTCACCCTGCCGTTCAGCGAGCTGTTGGACAATTGCCGGGACGCCCGGGTAGCGCGGCAGGGCATTCTGGCCAGCCTGCAAGAGGCAAAAGCGACCCACGCCTTCGCTGAGAAGGTACGCGACGAGTTGACCAACCATCTGCGGGAAACACGTGAGACGCTCAGGCAGGCAAAGGAATTGCTGGCGACGCCAGTGCCCTAGGCGGCTTGAATAGCGTCCGCAACCCGCGAAACTCAGCCGATCAGGAAATAGCCCAGCGCCCCCACCACCGAGGCGACGACCAGCCATTGTAAAAGAGGAGCGGACGGAAAAGAGTCGTGCGACAGCATGGCGGTTCCTCCCATCCCCGCTCAACTCCCCGTCGTGGCTCATATTTTTTGGCGTTCACCGCGGAGAACCGGCCGCTGCAAAGGCAAGCAGAGCAGTGGTGTGCGGCAAACCCCGTCATACGCCAAGGATCAACGCGGCGCGCCGCCATAATTTTCCTCCATGACGATAAATTTTCCCGAATTGGCGCAACCATGCGCGCCCAGTTCCGTTCCCTGTCCGATACTCGGGAACTCTTTTTATTCTGATGCGCTTTACCAAGCCGAAAAAACCGCTGGGATGGGCCATGACAAATCCATTGATCGCGAAGCTGGGCCGCATGCTCAGCCAGGAAGAATGTGACAGCCTGACCCGCGCCACCCGCCATGCGGTGGCCATCCCCCCCCGCCAGAGCATCCTGCGCGACAGCGAGGATGTGTCGTCCGTGCGGGTGTTGCTGGACGGTGTGGCCTGCCGGGTCCGGCCGATGCCGGGGGGGCGGCGCGCCATCACCGGCTTTGTCCTGCCGGGAGATTTCCTGGATTTGAACGCGGTTCTGAGCGGCAAGCGGCTCACCGGCATCCACAGCCTGTCGCCCTGCCTGATGGCGGAGATTCCGCGCCAGGTCTTCAGCGAGCTTTGCGGCCGCACCTCTTTCCTGCGCGCCCTGTTGTGGCTGGCGGCGTCGGAAGAGGCGGTCCTGCGCGAATGGCTGGCCAATATGGGCCAGGAACGGGCCGAGCGGCGGGTGGCGCACCTGCTCTGCGAATTGCGCCTCAGGCTGGAGGCGGTGGGCATCTGCCGCAACGGCGAATTGAACATGCCGATCACCCAGGAAGAGCTGGGCGAAGCGCTGGGCATCTCCACCGTGCACGTGAACCGGGTGCTGCAGAAATTGAGGAGCGAGGGCCTGATCCGTTTCCGCGGGCGTTCGCTGGTCATCCCCGATGCGGCCAAGCTGGAGACTTTCGCCGAATTCGAGGGAAGCTATCTCACGCTTCCCGTCGCCGAGGCCGCGAGCCGCATCTTCCGCATGCCCCCGGCCGGAACGGCCAAGGTCGTGGAAGTGGTGAAGCCCGATCTCTCCACCAAGGTGGAAATGCCGCCGGTGTTCGCCACGCCGCGCACGGCGGAGATCCCGCGGTAAGCCGGTTCGCCGTTCCCGGAGATCGCGTTCGCGGAAAGGCCCCTGCTACGGTTTTTTGGCGGCGGGTATCTCGGCGGCGAGGCGGCGATATTCTTCGGCTATGTCCTTCCAGGTGGCGCGGTCCTCGGCCGTTTCCGCCGAGAGCGCGCGTCCATCCGCCTCCCGCGCCTTGGCCAGAAAGAATTCCCGTTCGCCCAGCTTGATCGCGCCCGCCACGCTACCTCCTTGTACTGCCTGCCGGATGACCGCCGCCCGTCCCGGGAGAGAAGGCGCCGTATTCATCCGCTTCCGGGTGGCGACAAATGCGCCGTGCCCGATTCCACACTTCGAAGCCGTCAAAACCGACCCGGATGCGGCTTACGAACAATGCCCGGCTCTGCCTGACGACCGCGTAGTCCTCCAGTGCATTGTCCGGCAACTCCGCGGCGGCAATATGGCCTGCCTGCATCAAGAAACAGCGCATTTCCGGGCGTCCCCAACTCCCGTTATTCAAGACCGGCGCCGTCCTTCGCCAAACAACAAATGATTGTTGAGCCCCGCCAAATGTCAACCGTTTGCCGTAACCGGTCGTAAGGGGGAAACCTAAAAGCTTTTACCGACAAAAAGTGGTTTCAGCGCTTTTAAGCAACCTGAGGGAAAGAGGTTTGAGGCGCCGTTTTTTCCGGTTCCTCCCGTTCCCACTCCGCGGATTGAAAAAGGAATCCGCTCCCCAGGACGAAATCGCATTCGGAGGCGAGGTCTTCATAGCCTTTCGCCAGCCGCCGCCAAGCCGCCGCGGCCTGGGGATCCGCGGCATGAAAGGCCCGGCGCTGGGCGTCACGCGCCTTGGCGAAATAGGTGAGGCGCAATTGCTCGAAATACCGCATGCGTCAGCCTCAAAGTCGCCAGGCGATGTTAGCCGAGAATGGAACCAGGCCCACTCACAAAAGTTGGACTCGCGGCAGCTTTTCAACAAATCGCCACAATCATCACATCAGTGATGGCGGTCCGCCTGCGATCCATTCTCGCCAACAGCAGGGGGATCGAGGCCGTGATCGAGATTGGCCAGGCGCATGCTGCGCTCGATATCGTCGGCGAGATGATGCCAGTTGGCCGCCTGGGCGAGATATTCGGCGCGGACAAGACCGTCTTCCGACGCTTGCGCCTTCTGCAGCGCCTGGGCGGCGTGGTGCCGGTAAATCCTGGCGCGCTCCTCAAGGGATGACAGTTCCAGGGGGTTGTTCACGCGCCTCGCTGTCCGTTGTTTTCCCTACTTTGCCGGTAACCGATCCCGCCTTTTCATGTTCCCTGTTTCCCCGGAAAAACAATCTGACTTTTTTGGGGCAAGTCCTCTTCTTCAAGTTCCGGATAGCGATAGAGTTTGCGCGCGCCGTCCCAGACTTCGAAGCCGTCAAAAGATTCACGCAGCCGCGCGACGTACAGGACACAAGCCTGCTTGATGGCGTCGTCGTCACCGGAAACGTCAGACAGGACTTCCACCGCGGCGATATGACCGTCGCGCAGAAAATAGCAGCGCATGGCCTGCTCCGTGTCCCGGATTAGAACATGGCCGGCTTCGCCGCCCCAATAGCGAAGGTTGGGGCGGCTCGCATTTCTTCGCATGAACGGCGCGTGAACCGCGGCATCAGGACCGGTTCAACGCGCGCCCGCCAGACTGATCGCGCATTTGCAAAAAGGGGCCCTTTAAAAAAAGGGAAGGCGGCATGAGACCCATTCTGGAAGCGGCGGTGAAAGGCATCCTGGCTTCGTCGGGCCTGGAGCTGGCAGTGAGCGTTGCGCTGCTTGCCTTGTATATGTGGTTCGCGGCGGCTCGGCACCGGATGCCGCTTGTCTTCAAAACGCGCGGCCGGCCTCGCTTCCTGCGTTGGCCCACCGTCGGGAGAGGCCGCGAAATGGCGAGGACGCCTGCGTCAACATGCCCATAGCAAGGCCGCGCGTCCATCACGCCTAACCGCTTCATTCCACGCGATTTTGCCGGCGGACGCCGTGCTTCCGCCATGGGAGAGGCGGCGCGGTTAACCACCTTCTTGTCTTGATCCCGATCAAAGCAAGGACCAGGATTAATAGAGCTTAATAATGCATTAACGCCTATCACCATTGGAAAAACAGGGGGTTACAATGAAGACATTCATCAGCAAAGCATTCCTTGCGGCGGCCACCATCATGGGCGTCGTGGTATTTGGGTCAGCAGCGCAAGCGACCATCATTGATTTCGAGGGGCTGCCAAACTCCTCGACACAGGGATCCATCACCCTCACTGCGGGCGGCAGGACCGTCACGTTCGACAACGTCCTGGTCTATAACGGCCTGTCCAACGCTCCCGCAGACGAATCGACCGTGTTGTTCAACGCCGCCGATCCTTATTCGACCGGCTCGGCGGGCCCGGTGATGACCATCACCTTCGATGGGCCGATCAATAATTTCTTCATGAACCTGTTCAATGGAGAAACCCAGACCGTGACCTACACGGTGGCGGACAATGCCGGCAACAGCACGACGGTCTCGATCGACCCCAATCTCAGCAGCGGGGTTTCGCTGATCTCCTTCCCGGCGACCGGCAGCATCATCACCATCACGCCGACCCTCATCGCCGGAAGTCCTCCATATGACTATTTCATCGACAATGTCGGCTTTGACGAGGCGACGCCGGGCGTTCCCGAACCCGCCACTTGGGCGATGTTCCTGATGGGCTTCGGCGCCATCGGCTGGACCATGCGGTCCCGCCGGCGGGTTGTCGCCGCGACGGCCTGATAGCAAGGCTCGACTCCGGTAAGACCGCCCTTCGGGGCGGTCTTTTTTTTTTATTGCCGTGGCCCGGGCCAAGAAGCGAAGCGGAAGGACCCGGCCGGGAGTTTTGTTTCCGCCTATTTCAACTCCAGGATCGCCGCGCTCTGGCGGGCAGTGGTCAGCACTTCGGAATGGGTGCGGTTGGATTTGTTGAAGCGGATGTCGTCTTTCTTATAAGCGTTGTCGGTGGCCTGGCCGTCGGGCGTGATCGAGCGCAACGTGCCGTCATAGCGATAAGCCACCACCACATCCTTGTCATGGAAATGCATGGGCGTGGGCCTGCCCTTCACCCAGCTGTAATGCCAGACGATGACCCGATCATTTTCAAAGACCTTGACCGAGCCCGGCCGCGGAAATGCCAATGGATTTTTGCCGGTGTCGGGAACAGCATGAGCGGGATTTTTCAGCGCCACCACAATCTCCCGCGCCGGGCCGCCCGATAGAAGCGTGTCGGTGCGTGACTGGCCTTTCGACTCGAACACCGCGTCGCCAAATTTGCGCGCCACGATTTTTGCCCGGCCGTTCTGCGATGTCGTCCTGATGGTGCCGCCTTCCAGGAACATCACCACGGTATCCATGTTCGAAGGCGTGGCGGGCGCGCTATCGCCCTTGTTCAGCAGGATGTCCCACACCGTCACCTCGTCATTGTCGATGGTGGGAACGGCGGCCAAGGCGGGTGAGGACTGAAATATCTGCAGCCATGTCAGCGCCAAAAGGCCCGAAGCCGCCAAGATCAAAGTAAAGCAAATCTTGCGCATGTCCTGTCCCTCAACCGGCAATCGGTTTCCCGAGACCGGAGCATAACAAATGACGCCTTGTTCCTTCCAGGGAACAGGCTGTTCTGACGAGGATTTTAAGCCGAATTTGGCAGGCGATTACCTCTTTCTTAAGCGCGGTTCCCTTACTGATGGCCCCGGGTGTGGGGACCATGGGACCGCCAAGGCTTAATCTCAAAAGCGTCACGGCGCTGATCGCGGACCGCGATGAATTCACGCGCGGGCTGCTTATCCAGATGTTGCGCGGCTTCGGCATCAGCCAGGTCTCCAGCGCCGGCACCGGCGAGGAGGCGAAGCAGATTCTCTCCGCCAATTGTCCGGACGTGCTCTTCATCGAGGGCGAGCTTTCCGACATGCCGGCGGCGGAGCTGATCGTCTGGATCCGGCGGCATGCCAACAAGGGACTGCGCTACCAGCCCATCATGGTGCTTTCCGGCTATACCCAGCTGCGCATGGTCCAGTCGGCGCGCAATGCCGGCGCTCATCTTGTCATCCGCAAGCCGGTCTCCCCCCAGACCCTGTTCGACCGGCTGGTCTGGGTGGCCGGTTTCGACCGGCCCTTTGTCGAAACGCCCAACTATGCCGGTCCCGACCGGCGCTTCCGCGCCATCCCCCCACCGGATGGCGACATGAAGCGCGAAGCCGACCTGCCGCAGCCCAGGACGGCGGAGGCCTGAGATGACCGTCACCATTCACTTCCCCAAGAACCGCCTCGCCGAACTCACCAGCCGTTTCGGCGGCATGAAGCGCGACGAAGCGGTGGCCGCGGCCCTCCGCGAAATCGACACGTTGAGGCCGGAAGCGGAGAAGCGTATCGAGGCGGCCATCACGCGGTTGGAAGAGATGGCCTTCGACGGCAAGGGGGCGGTCACCGCCGCAACGCTGAAGTCCTTTTTGCCGGTTGCGGACCAGATCGTCACCCTGACCGGGACCTATGGCTATCGAGCGCTGGATCATGCCGCCAAAAGCCTGTGCGATCTCCTGGTCGGGCTGATCGCGGCCGGGAAAGACGATCTTGCCTCCATCCGTGTCCATGTCCGCACCATCCGCATGGTCGCCCCATCCTCGCCCTCGCTGCCCGAGCAGCACATAGAAGTGCTGCTTTTCGAGCTGCAGAAGCTGCTCGATCATCACGGTATCGTCCCACCACCGCCGGATGAGGGCAGCGAGAGCGCGGTGGCGGGGGCGCGGGAATTGAAGCTGGTATAATCCGTACACGGACCATTATGGCCGCAGGTGCGATTCCGTACAGCTGCCGGCGCGGTGCCCGCGGATTAAATTTTCCCAGCTTGCCCCAACGCCTGGCGGCACACCCGCGCCAGAGTTGAATTGGGCAGCGCCCAAGGCCGGTTTTTCAACCCGCAATTGGTTTTTCGTGAAAGTTCCATTTTCGCTGCATTTACCGGGCCTTAGCGGATGATGCGCTAGATATTGCCAGCATAAACAACAGTCCCGGCGGGAAAGTGTTTTGCTCTTCCCCGCGGGAGGAGGGAAAAGTGAGCAGGATTGGTGACGCCGGAGAAGCCGGCGAAAACGCCCGGGATGAGGGCACACCGGTCGCCAAGCCGCGCCGGCGGATGTTGCTGGGCGGGGTGATCAGCTTCGGCGACGGCACCACGACCTTCGACTGCGCCATCCGCAATGTCTCGGCCAAGGGTGCCAAGATCACCTGCAAAAAGGCCGACCAGCTGCCGCCCGAGTTCTACCTGATCAATGTGCGCGACCGCCTCATCTATAACGCCAGGCTGGTGTGGCGCACCGGCCATGACGCGGGCCTCAAAATCAAGGAGACGATGCGCTTCTCCGAAATCACCGATCCGGCGTTGAGCCATCTTGCGGATCTGTGGATGTCGCGCGCGGTGCGGTGACGCCATGGGTTCGGCCGGCTTCCACAGCCTGAAGGTGATGATCGTCGATCCCGGCTCCTACAGCCGCTCGCTGCTGCGCGACGTGCTGTGTTCGCTGGGAGTGAACGACCTCATCACCGCCGACAGCTGCGCCCACGCGCGCAGCGCGCTCCTGTCGCGCCATCGCGACGTGATCTTCCTTGCGGACACAGCGGGGGACATCGCCGCCTTTGTCCGCGCGCTCAGGCGCGACACCGGCACGCGCAATATCACCGTCCCGGTCTTCCTGATCGCGGCCGGCATCCAGCAATCCGATATCGCGCGCGCCCGCGACGCGGGCATGAACGGCATCATCGTCAAGCCGGTCAGCGTCGCCACGGTGGAAAGAAAGCTCAAGGCGGCGCTGGAAGCGCCGAGAGATTGGGTCGCCTCGATGGAATTCATCGGACCGGACCGGCGCGGCCGCAAGGAACGGCGCGTCAACCGCGTCAGCAAGCGTGAAAGACGTGGGCCAGCCGAACCGGGCCGCGTGACGCCGGTGACGCCGCGTCTGCCGAAACCGGACGCTTGACCGGCTCGCGCTCTTTAGAGCGCGACGCAGCATAAACTGCTTTCAAGACACTATTCCAACAATTGCTAATGCGCCGGAACGCGCGATAAGCTTTCCTAAAATAGGGCTTGGGGCTACGCCATCGGGAGAAGCGCCAAATGCAGGATTATGAAATCCGCGTCATTCGCAAAGGCACCGGCGCCACGGTGTATGTCATTCCGCAGGTCAGCGATTTCGCCGCCATACGAAAGGCGAAGCTCCTCTCGGAAGAAGGCGATGTGGTGGAAGTTTGGCGCGGCTTGAACTGCGTCTTCACCCAGGCGCCGGAACATTTCCGGATCCATTAGGGTGTTCGCCCGGCGCATTCCGCCGGCCGCTTTCCCTACCAGTGATAGCGCAGGCCGCCGGTCACGGTTTCGCCGGTGAAATGGCTGCCGAATTTGACGCCGCCGTCGAGGAAGGCGGAAAGGCCACCCCCGGTCTCGAAGATATTGGCGGTGGCGTCGACCTCGCCGAACATGCGGTCGAGTTTGTCGCTGACCAGCGCGCTCGCGACCGCGGCCGCGCCATTACCGGCGAACTCCTCCCATACGCGGCCGGTCAGCGACATCTCGCCGTTATAGTCCCCTTCGGAAAAGCCGCTGCCGGCGCGCAAGCCTTGGCTGAGACGCACGCTTTTGTTGCCCGGGAAGGTGAGGCTGGTGCCGCCTACCGGCACGGCGTCGATGTCCGTCTTGGCAAAAGCGAAAGAACCCAGCGGTTCGACAAAGCTTTTTTCTCCCAGGCGGAAGCGGCGGCCCATGTCGAGTTCGCCGCCCAGTGCGTCCGCGCCGGGTTTGAAAGAAATGCCGGAAAGGGCATCGTAACGGGTGGAAAGAAAGTTGGCCTTGAAAGCCGCGTCGGCGAAGAATTCCTCGTCGAGATAGGTGACATAGGCTCCGACGAGAGCACCGCCATAGCCGGCACGGGCGGAGCCATCCTGGAAGCGCAAGTCGGAGTTGAGATACCCGAACATCAATCCGGCGAGCAACGCATCGCCGGATTGGAAGGCGCCCTGCCGTCCGATGTCGGCGCCGCCGATCAGGGCATAGCCGTTTTGGGCATAGCTGAGATTCTGGCTCAGGGTGGCGCCGCCCGGCGATGTCAGTGCCAGGGAAGCCGTGCGATGCAGGAAATTGCCGGTCGCCTTGGTCCAGATGCCGGGCGTGACGCTGCCCGATCCGTCCGGCCCCATCTGGACGCGCAGATCGGCCTGGCGGTCGAGCCAGGGTGAGGTCTCGAACCAGACATTCTGGGCGGCGGTGACCAGCACCGGTGCCTGGAATGCGGTCCGGTTGGGGGCGCTGACCAGCCGCACCTGGTTGTTGGCGAAGTTGAGATTGTAGGTGAAGAAGCCCGCATCGATCGCGCCATTGTCGTAACCGGGCGTCGCAGGATCGATCACGAACTGGCCGGCGGCGCTGGCGCCGTTGAT
>CAZEFQ010000084.1:0-7522 GCA_964511505.1 uncultured Rhizobium sp. | reverse complement strand
GTGACGGGATCGAACCGCCGGCCACTTCGGTGTAAACGAAGCGCTCTACCGCTGAGCTAACCGCCCGAAAGGTCTATTACCGGATAGTCCGCTCCGAAGCCATGCTTGCCTGGACTGAGCCAGCTCGCCGCGCGCTACGCTGGCGCCAATGCGCGACACGGGCCGCGTTAGTCACGCGATGCACTCCTACCGCGGCACCGCATCAAAGGCGATGGTGGTGCGCTGTGCCTTGTCGTGAAATAGAATCGTGCCGTGCCACATGTATGAGGGAAACAGCACCAGCCGGCCCGGCTTAGGCTGAATGGCACGGCGGAAGCCCAGTCCGCACTCGAAATTGGGCTCGCCGAATTTGATCCAGCCTTGTTTTTCTCTTTCATCTCGCGCCGCATCCGGCACCGCGACATAGTAACAGGAGCTGATCCAGCCTTCGGGATGAATATGGTTGGTATGAAAGCCGCTGTCCCGAAGCCGTGACGACCAGGAACCGGAGAAGCGGAAACCTTGCCGTTGCCGTCCGCGGAAGGGATGGCCGGTTTCCGCCTTGATGCCGCCGATATAGCGGTGAAGCGACTCTTCCAATCTTTCCTTCAGCCGTTCCACCAGCGCATTGCCCACGCCAAAAAGGGCACCCAGGCTCTGGCTGCCCTGGCGCAGGGATTGCGACAAAGGCTCGCGCGGGGTGTTGTGCAGGCCGCTCAATTCCCCGTTCAGCGCCTGGTTGAACTCCGCCATGCTGGCAAAACCGCGGGGTGGCTCCAGGTCGAAAACCTGGACCAGATCGTCATAGCCGTTCAGGGCCTCGTCGCGCTCATCGCCTGCCATGCGCCAGGCGGTGCCCATCAAAGCCAGGCTCAGATAATCGTCGGGCGCCAGTTTCAGCGCCTGCTCTGCGAAAGCGGCAGATTTCTTTTCGTCGCGCGCCTGCAACGCCAGGGCGGCGAGTTCCTGCAGCACCGGCACGCTCCTGGGATAAAGGCGCCGCGCATGTTCCAAAGGCGCCATCGCGGTCCCGACCTGCCCCATTTTTGCAAGGCTGACCGCCGCGCCGATCGCGGCGCTGATATCGGCCGGCTCCCGCTTCATGATGGCGGCATAAAGCGCGTGTGCTTCCTCGTTCCGTCCGGCCATCAGCAGGAAACCCGCCTTGGCCAGTTGCAGCGGCGTCAGAGGCGGCGCGGAATCGTATGATTTCAGGAATTCCTGGTCGCGGCCCAGCCGGTAGAGAATGTGGTTGTAGGCATGGTGGGTAAGGGCGTCGCCCGGGTCCTGTTTCAGCCTTTCCTCCAGCACCGCCAAGGCCTCGTCCGGACGCGACAATTCCAGCAACAGGTCGGCGCGGGAAAGATCCGCGTTCAAGCCGGGATCGCGGCGGCCGGCTTCGGTGAAATTGGCCAACGCCTCATTGCGCTTGCCCTGTGCACGTTGGGCGCAAGCCAACTGGTGCATAAAGGCTGTCTTGAGGCGCGGCTCTTCGGCTTGGGCGAGTCCCCGGGCCAGGATATTTTCCGCCTCCGCCGGGTTGTGGGTGTTGCACAGCGCCAGCCCAAGAAGCAATTGCGCCGGCAGATGACCCAGTGCCGCCGCCTTGCGGAAATTAGCCTCTGCGGTGGCGTCATCGCCCTGTTTGCCGGCCAGTTCACCCAAGGTGAACCAGGCATCGGCAAGGTCGGGCCGGACGATGACCGCTTCGGCCAGCGCCTTCTGTGCCAGCGCGGCGCGGCCCGCAGCCATGTAGGCCTTACCCAGATTGAGCAGGACCGCCGCCTGGCGGGGATGGAGCTGCAGCGAACGGGTCAAGTGCTTGACCGCGTCTTCCGGCTTTTCCTGATGGATGCGCACCACCCCCAACAAGTGCAACGCTGCGGGGTCTTCACGCATTGCAAGCCGGTCCAGGGCAATGCGTTCGGCGCCTTTGAAATCTCCCTGCGCCAGGAGATCCGCGCCTTGCGCGACGGCGTCGCTCATGGTGTCACCGGCACCGCATCGAACGCGATGGTGGTGCGCACCGCTTTGTCATGAAACGGGATGGTGCCGTGCCACATGTATGAGGGAAACAGCACCAGCCTTCCCGGCTGAGGTTGGATGGCGCGGCGGAAGCCAAGGCCCGCTTCCACGCTGGGTTCGCCGAACTTGATCCAGCCTTCTTTCGTCTCGTCGTTCTTCACCGCCTCGGGCACCGCCACATAGTAACAGGAGCTGATCCAGCCCTCCGGATGGATATGGTTGATGTGATAGCCACAATCCTTCAGCCGCGACGACCAGGAGCCGGTGAAGCGGTAACTCGCGGTCGCGCGCCCCCGGAAGGGATGCCGCGCATCCGGCCTGATTGAGCCGATATAGGCGCGCATCGCTTCGTTGATGCGTGCCTTGAGCCGCTCCACCAATTCAATTCCGTCATTGAAGATATTGCCGCGCGTCTGGCTGCCGCCGCGCAGCGACTGGGCGATGGGTTCGCGGCTGGTCCGGTGCATTGCGTCCAGCGCATTGCTCAGCGCGCCGTTGAACTCAGCCATGCTGGAAAAACCTTGCGGCACCTCAAGATCCAATATCCCGATCAGATCTTCATAGCCGTTGAGCATCTCGTCGCGTTCGTCACCCATCATCCGCCAGGCCGAGCCCAGGAAGGCGAGACCCGCATGATCCACCGGCGCCAGCCGCAGGCTTTGCTCGGCAAACGCCGCCGCCAGCTTGGGATCCCGCATCTGCAGCGCGGTGGCGGACAGGCTGTGAAAAACCACCGGGCTTTCCGGATGGTGATTTCGCACCTGCTCCAACCTTGCCATCGCCTCGCCATGGCGGCCCGCCTGGTTCAAGCAGGAAGCCGCGCCGATGGCGGCGGCCAGATTGCCGGGATCATCCTGGACCACCCTGGCATAGACATCGAAAGCCTCGGCGAAACGGCCGGTCTTGAACAGAAAGGCGGCCTTGCTCGCCAAGAGCGCCGGTGTGGCTGGCGCCCGCGCGTAAGAACTCAGGAAATCCGCATCCCGGCCCAGCCGGTGCATCAGGTCGTTATAAGCCTGGTGCGCATCTTCATTTTCGGGCTCGCGCCGGAGCAAGGCGGCCAGCCGCGCTTCCGCTTCCTCGAAGCGCCCCATTTCCTCGAACAGATCGGTCAGGTTGATCTCGACACTGGAGCGCGACGGCTCCAGCTGCCGCACCAGGTTGAAATTCTCGAGAGCGTTTTCTTTCTTTCCAAGCGCATATTGGCACTGCGCCAGATTATAGGCGAAGCCGGCCTTGAGATGCGGGTCCTCAGCCCTTGCCAAGCCTTGCGCGAGCAGAGGTTCGCCCGCCGCCGGCTTGCCGTTGTCCTTGAGCAGCACCCCCAGCGACAATTTCGCCAGCAGATGTTCCGGGTCCAGCGCCAGAACCTGGCGAAAGCTCGCTTCCGCTTCTTTCGCTTGTTGCCGGCGGAGCTGCACTTCACCCAGCTCATACCAAGCCGCCGCCAATCGCGGATCAAGCCTTATTGCCTGCTCAAGCGCGGCGGCGGCCTCAGCATCGCGTTTCAGCAACGCCAGCGCTTTGCCCAGATTGAACCGCACATGGGGGTGGTGGGGCCTCGCGGCCAGCGAACGGCTGAAGAAGGGGAGGGCCTCCTCCACCCGGTTCTGCCGGATGCGGGTGAGCGCCATCAGATGCAGCGCATCGGGGTCTTCGTTCCGGGCCAACAGCGTTTGCGCTACCCGCTCGGCCGAAGCAACATCTCCGCGTGCCAGATGGCCGGCGCCGTCTTGGATCGTCATCCGGGCGTCTTTGGACATGGTTCAGCTATAGAGCAAAAGCTCCGGGAAATCCCCTGGGCACCTGCGGGTGCCCTTTGTGCTTGCGGCGCTATTACGCCGCGGTCATTGGCCAAGGCCCGGAGAGCAGGCTAGGCTTTGGAGGGGAGAGAAGGAGTTTCACGTGCGTTCATTCCGTCTTTTCTCCCGTCCTTCCGTGCGGGGCTTTGGTCTGGGGTTATGTTGCCTTTTGGCGCTCGCTGCCTGTGGCTCGCGCGGGCCTCGCAATGCCGGCCTTTACGATCCCAATTACCGTCCGCCGCGGGATGAAAATTTCCATGGCGGTCCCAATGCCCTACTGCTCAAATATGACGCCAATCATGACGGCGCGCTCACCCGCGCCGAATTGGATGCCGGCCTCAAAGCCGAGTTCGACTCTTACGACATCGGTCATTCCGGCTGCCTGAACCAGGATCAGGTGCGCGTCATCAACCAGGCCCGCATCGCCGAGGACCAGGCCACGGCTACGCCGTTGCAGGATTGGAACCAGGATGGCTGCATCGATCTCAAGGAGTTTTCGACTGCCGCCAATTCCCTGTTCGATGAACTGGATCGCAATCGTGACGGTTCGATCAGCAAGGAAGAGTTCAACCCCCGGCCGCCGGGAGCCGGCCGGCCGGCGGAAGCAGCCCGTGGCCGCCGTGGAAACCCGCCTTGACCAATTTTGGGGTTTTTCCGGTCTGTGGCTTCCCCTGCCGCGCAAAATGCTCTAAAGCGGCGCCCTTCGCGCGCCCCGGCTTGGGGTGGGCGCGGGGGCGTAGCTCAGTTGGTTAGAGTGACGGCCTGTCACGCCGTAGGTCGCGGGTTCGAGCCCCGTCGCTCCCGCCATTTTCCCCCTCGGAAAATGGCCCCCTTATTAAGAATTACTCGCATTATTGAGCGGGTTGCCGATGTTCACTCACAGCCGGGTTCCACCAGGGATCGGGAAGCAAAAAATTCCTGTTCTGCCTTGCCGAATCTTCCTTTAAACCCGCGTTGCCCGGGTGCAGCGCCTCACTATACTGCGCCTGCGAAATGAATATTCACGGCCAATAGGGGGCGTCATACGCTGGTCGTGCGCTGTTGCGGTCTGGCATGGCCTGGGGTTTGGCATGGAAAGTCTCTTGCTCGAATATTTGCCCATACTGATCTTCATCGGATTGGGAGGGGTGTTGGGCGGAGCGCTGATCGTCGTCCCGCTGGTCCTGGCGCCTTCCAAGCCAGACCCCGAAAAGCTTTCCGCTTATGAATGCGGCTTCCCCGCTTTTGGGGATGCGCGGATGAAGTTCGACGTGCGCTTCTACCTGGTTTCGCTGCTCTTCATCATTTTCGACCTGGAAGTGGCCTTCCTGTTCCCCTGGGCCATCACGCTGACAAAAATGCCCGGCCATGCCGCCATTTTCGCCTTCTGGTCCATGATGGTGTTCCTGGGCGTTTTGACGGTGGGATTCATCTATGAATGGAGGAAGGGAGCGCTCGAATGGGAGTGATTATTTCTCCCAATTCCGTTCCCGCCGGTTCCGGTGCCCGCGCCGGCGTCGAAGGCGCGGCATCGTCCGTCACCGACAATGATCCCTATTACAAGGCCATGCAGGCCGAAATGGCGGAGAAGGGATTCCTGGTCACCGGTGCCGACGCCCTGATCAATTGGGCGCGCACCGGTTCCTTGATGTGGATGACCTTCGGGCTCGCCTGTTGCGCCGTCGAGATGATGCAGGCCTCCATGCCGCGCTATGACCTTGAGCGCTTCGGCTTCGCCCCCCGCGCTTCCCCACGCCAGTCCGATGTGATGATCGTCGCCGGCACCCTCACCAACAAAATGGCGCCGGCGCTGCGCAAGGTCTATGACCAGATGCCGGAGCCGCGTTATGTGATTTCGATGGGCTCCTGCGCCAATGGCGGCGGCTATTATCATTATTCCTAGGCCGTGGTCCGTGGCTGCGACCGCATCGTGCCGGTGGATATCTATGTGCCCGGCTGCCCGCCAACCGCCGAGGCGCTGGTCTATGGCGTGCTTTTGCTGCAGCGGAAGATCCGCCGCACCGGAACGATTGAACGCTGATGGCTGACTTGTCTGCTCTTGCCCAGGAAGTGAGCGGCGCGGTTGTGGGCGCGGTAACCCAAAGCAAAATTGCTGGGGGCGAGCTCACCCTTACCGTGGAGACGGCGCGCATTCTCGATATTCTGTCCTGGCTGCAAGGGCCGGGGGATTTCAAGATCCTGGTGGATTTGTGCGGCGTCGATTGGCCGGAGCGCGACAGGCGTTTTGACGTGGTCTACCACCTTCTCTCGCTCACCCGTAACATCCGCATCCGCATCAAGGCGGCGGTGGGCGAGGGGGAGGCGATCAAATCCTGTGTCGGCATCTATCCCGCCGCGGGCTGGTTCGAGCGCGAGACCTTCGACATGTACGGCGTGGCCTTTGAAGGCCATCCCGATCTTCGCCGCATCCTCACCGATTACGGTTTCTCCGGCTATCCGCTGCGCAAGGATTTCCCGCTCACCGGCTATGTCGAGCTGCGCTACGACGAAGACCTGAAGCGGGTGGTCTATCAGCCGGTCAAACTGGTGCAGGAATATCGCGATTTCGATTTTATGAGTCCCTGGGAGGGCGCGCCCCATATCCTGCCCGGCGACGAGAAAGCGGCGATGGCGCCCGGCGCCTCTTCCGGCGACACGGGGAAGAAACCGTGACCAGCGTCACACTTGAAACCATCCCGTCTGAAACCGGCAACGGGCCTGCCGAGGAGCCGCAGATCACCCTCAATTTCGGCCCCCAGCATCCGGCGGCCCACGGCGTGTTGCGCATGATCCTGGACCTGGACGGCGAGATCGTCACGCGTGTCGATCCCCATATCGGCCTGCTTCATCGCGGCACCGAGAAGCTGATCGAGCACAAGACCTATCTCCAGGCCATTCCCTATTTCGACCGGCTCGACTATGTCGCGCCGATGAACCAGGAGCATGCCTTCTGCCTGGCGATCGAGAAACTGCTGGGCCTCTCCGTGCCTATCCGCGGCCAATATATTCGCGTGCTCTATTCCGAGATCGGCCGCATCCTCAATCATCTCCTCAATGTGACCACCCAGGCGATGGATGTCGGTGCGCTTACCCCGCCGCTCTGGGGCTTCGAGGAACGCGAAAAGCTGATGGTGTTTTACGAGCGCGTTTCCGGCTCGCGCATGCATGCCGCCTATTTCCGCGCCGGCGGGGTGCACCAGGACCTGCCGCCCGGCCTGGCCGACGACATCCATAAATTTTGCGAACATTTCCCCAAGGTGCTGGACGATATCGAAGGCCTTCTCACCGAGAACCGTATCTTCAAGCAGCGCAATGTCGATATCGGCAAGGTCACCCGCGCCGAGGCGGAAATGTGGGGCTTTTCCGGCGTGATGCTGCGCTCCACGGGCGTCAAATGGGACCTGCGCCGCTCCCAGCCCTACGAATGCTATAATGACATGGACTTCAAGATTCCGGTGGGCAAGAACGGCGACAATTACGACCGCTATGTGATGCGCATGGAAGAGATGCGCGAGGCCACCAAGATCATGAAACAGTGCATCGAGAAGATGCCTGCCGGTCCCGTGGTTTCGACCGACCACAAGGTGGTGCCGCCGCGCCGGGGCGAGATGAAGACCTCGATGGAAGCCTTGATCCATCACTTCAAGCTTTATACCGAAGGCTTTCATGTCCCCGCCGGCGAGGCTTATGCCGCGGTGGAAGCGCCCAAGGGCGAGTTCGGCGTCTATCTGGTGGCG
>CAZEFQ010000083.1:0-7778 GCA_964511505.1 uncultured Rhizobium sp. | reverse complement strand
ATGCCGTAGCAGTTTCTTGTACTCGTCGACCGAATCCGCTCGCAAGTCAACCCCAAAGGCGCCGTTGAGAGCTGTCGGCACGGCAGTTGTCCAGTCCCCTTGTCGGAGGATCGGAATGAACTTGTTCGTCCCGGCAGAGCTTAAAATCTCCCCTGTAATTATGTGGCCTTCGTATCCGGCCCCCCCTTTTCGGCCATCGAACCGCTGTTTGTAACCTCCTGTGCAGACGACGAGAACAGCACGGCTGTCGCGCACTGAGCGCTCCATAAACTCAGGGGTTCGCCCCCCAAGGTTTAGATGCGTCTGATCGAGGATGGCGTCAATTCCGTCATCGCGGAGGCGATTGGCAAACGCAAGCACCCACGCTTTGTGTTCCTCGCTGTCCCAGGAATAGGAAATGAACACCTTCCAGGTTCCAGCGTCGTTGATTAGATCGTCTGGCACATAACGCAGATTACCAAGACTGCACTCTCCTGAGCAGATCAACGTGGATCAGATCTTGAAACTCCAGCCCCACCGGACGATGCACCTGCAGGGGTTCGATGACTACGGCGCGGCAGCAGCGCTGTGGGGCGCGTCGGACACCGGCTTCACGGTCTCCGGCGTCTTCCGCGACATGGCCGACTTCGCCGTGCTGGTCCTGTTCCAGAAGGATGATCCGTTCGGGCACCCTCTGTTCTCCTACCTGCCGGATGGCGATCTCACGGGCCTCGTGCTTGATTTCGATGTAACATCGCAGGGTATCCAGTCCTGGGAGTCGCTCAAGAACCCGTGGACCGACTGGAACACGCTGGATTACTCCATCAATGGCGTCGGCCGCAACGACGTGAAGTGGATGGGCACGACCGGCATCACGGTCACGAGCAACACGACTGGCCGTAGTGGTGCGTCGGCGACGTTCACGCTCAACCTGAACAGTCCGCAGCCGGGCGACAAGGTCACGCTCTGGTATCAGAACCAGTCCTTCATCAGCCCGGCGATCTCCACATCGCACACGTCCACAGACCAGGCCATGTGGTGGCAGGGCAACGCGGCCTACAACCATTGGGTCCGGATCGGTTCGGCCACGTACTCCTGCCTAGAAGATTCGCTAAACAGCGCGGGCGTGGCCAACAACATCGCCGGCCAGATCGACGCCTCAGATTCGAACTGCACGGCCACCACGGGCGGCACCTACGGCAACGAGATCTTCATCACGCTGAAGGCTGGTGTAGCCGGGCCGGTAGCGGTGTCGAGTTCCGATGGATCGGCCGCGGACACCCTCGCGCAAGTCAGCGCCGCCACGATCCTGCAGTCCATCGCGCAGCAGATCAACGCCATCAACTGGGTGCAGAACGGTCCCGTCGTACTCTCGGCTGCCGTGGTGTTGCCGAATCAGTTGGTGATCACGGCCGCGCCGGGTGCCGACGGCAACATGGTGGCGTTCTACCAGACGGACAACAACAGTAGCAGCCGGATGTACTTCACCGCCGCCAGTTGGAACCTGGCTGGCGGGTCCTCCGACAATGTGTCCTGGCACGTGAGGATCGACTTCACGGCGCTCGGCTGGAACAACGTCGACAAGGTCTGGTGGACCATTGCGCCAGCCCTCCCGAACAGCCAGGCATACCAGGCGACTGAGTTCCAGATGGTGGTCACTAACTGGACGGTGACAAGCAATCCAGCGGGCAAGCGGGCGCTTAAGGTGGCGGGCCCAGGTTCGGTGCGGATCGAAGAGGACAGCACTTGGGTTAGCACCTCCGGATATTGGGAACCCGCGCCCGGCAACGACCCTGTCAATGGCGCGTTCGCCTTCTGGAGCCAGGGACGCGCAATCCGCGCGGCGGCTGCTGGGGCCAGCGTTACGATCGAGACGCATTGCCAGTCCACGCACGACATCTACGTTGGCACGCGCCTCGACACGAACTGCGGGATCGTGAGCGCCACCCTCGATGGCGGCGCGCCCGTGACGCTCGATTGCTACTACCCGACGGCTTCCACGTCGCAGACCCGTAGACTGCTGTTTTCCGGCGTCGCCACCGGCCAGCACAGAGTAGTAATCACGCTCACGGGAAACAAGAATCCCTCGAGCCAAGGCTGGTACTTCTATTTCGACTTCCTCGAATGCGCCGTGAAGAGCGACGTGCCGGATCCGGTCTTGACGACCACGGCTGTCGGCGTCGCGACCGATTTCGATACGGACAACACGTACAAGCTTTCGCCGCAACGCCTCGTGTGGAACATCCAGAAGCTGGGTCTAGTGGGTGAGATCGATCACTACTGCGGCGTCTTCTGGTGGAAGCAGGCTGTGGCGCAAAACCCTGCCTATCCGCAGTGCACGGTGACGTTCTCCGGCACCTGGAATGACCAGGATGTGGTCTGGCTGCACGTCGGCGGCTCGGCGATCGGCAAGACGGTGTTCGGCGGGCAGGATAACAGCAACACGATCGCCCGGCACTTCGCCAATTTCATCAATGCGATCTTCGACGGCGTGTGGGCGTCCGCCTCGGGTACGGTTCTCACGATCACCTCGCACTCTTTCTCCGGAGTCTGGCAATTCCACGTATACACGGAACTGCCGCTGTCGAACACCGGTTCGGGCCACGCGACGGTGGCCGGCGACCTCCAGGGCGGTTCGTACGGCGTGAAGTGGGTGATCGATCCGACTCAGACGCCCGTGCTCAACCGCGCGTTCCGCGACTGGAACGCCGATTTCTTCGCGCTCCTCAAGACGAGCGGAATGACCGCCGTCTGCGCCTTTTCGCAAGAGCTCGTGAACCCTCCCGATAATCCACCGTCATCCGTCTGGGTCCAGCGCTTTCCCGACGGCTCACCCGTCGAAACCGCGACCGGCTTCGGGACCCTGAACAGTTCGCAGGTCGCTTTCAGCGCCGGCCCGCAGAACTACATGGCCCAGGCACACGGCGCGATGGCTGGCCTGATGCAGGCAGCCGGCCTGACGCCGCGGCTTCAGTTCGGAGAGATCCTGTGGTGGTTCCTGGCGAACGCCTTCGGAATGGCGTTTTGCGACGCCGACACCCAAGCCGCGGCGCAGTCCGCGCTCGGGCGCCCCTTGGCAACGTTTCACGCGCCGAACGACGATCCCTCGATCAACAGCAACGCCGACGCCAACTTCCTGCGGACCCGCCTGTACAACTACGTCGCGGCGATCCAAAGCGCGGTCTTGGCGCAGTGTCCCTCGGCAGTGTTCGAACTGCTCTGGCCGATGGATGTGAACGACCCGGACACTTGCCGACTGCTGCGGTACATCAACCTGCCGCTGCAATGGACGACGCGCGCCGGATCCGGCTTCGACACTTTCCTGATCGAGGGCTACCAGTACCCGGGCATCAACCACAACCTCGACCAGGCGACCCGCTGCGCACAGTACGCGTGGAAGGAACTCGCCTGGGACCATGCCCATTGCCGCTACCTGATGGGCCTCTACTACGGCACGTGGCCGTGGCTGCGCGAGTTCGTGAACGTCAACCGTCTGGGGCTTCCGGCCATCAAGCTCTGGGCTTACGACCACCTCTGCCTCTTCGGCTGGCCCGTCCCGTTTCCCACGACCGACGACCATTCCTTTATCTACTGAATCGCTTATGGAAAACCTCGAAACCCGCCTCAACGGGGTGGCGCGGATCGCCGTGCGCCTCGAGCAAGAAACCGGATGCCCAGCCCAACTGATGATCGCCCAGTGGGCCATCGAATCGGCCTGGGGCGCAAAACCAGTCGGCCACGCAAACTACTTCGGCATCAAGAAGGCCGATCGGCACACGAAATGTTGCACCGTTCCGACGCGCGAGGTGATGCACGGTAGATCCGTCATCGAGAACCTCGAATTCGCAGACTACGATTCACTGGAAGACTCCTGCGGCGATTACGCGTGGTTGATCACCCACGGCGCTCCGTATCGCTCCGCCTGGGAGCAGTATCAGAAGGGCCACGATCTCCACGCACTGATCGCGGACGTTGCCCACGTCTACGCCACCGATCCGGCTTACAATCGCCTTGTGATCGCCGTCACCGAACAAACCAACGTATCCCAGGCCATCGCCGAAGCGGCCGACCCACCGAACGCTGGCAGGGCGATCTGAGCGAGCGGCTAAGAGAGCCCGCAACGATCCGACAATTGCATTAAGATATGTTTTGGTGATCCCAAGACAGGAACGGCGGTGACTCCAGAAGACTTTCTTCGATTCGCGACTCAACTCACCGGCACCGAGGTAAAGGGAAGGGCCGAAATCGACCTCAAAAGCCTGGCGGAGATCCTCAGCGACGATGCTCGGTCGATCGACTGCTCACACCTGAATGAGTTGCTTCTGCTGGTCCATAAGGACCGCGTCGAGCAGCCTTTCTTCGATCACTTCTTTGGGCCCAAATGCACCGTGGGCCAACTGCCGAGTGGTCTCCAGCGTTTTCAGAAGACCGCATTGCTTCTGTACGGAAACTTCGTGTTTCCGTTTCGCACGTTGTCGCGGATCAAGGCCGCCTGCGAATTTCGTCAGAAGATCGCGGACGCGACCAAGGATCCTGCCGAGGAGCTTAGATACTTTCAGGACCGCCCTCAGAAGTTGCTCGAAGTTGACCGGATCGAGAAGAACCAAACTCCGTTCGTGGGATATCTGTCGGTCGGTGATATCGTCGGCGACCGTGGGCGTTGCGAACTGTTGCTTGGAGCTGCTCGAGCGTCTGGGCTTTCGGTGACCTGGGATGAGTACCTCGCCCAAATCAAGACCATGGCAAAGCCAGAGCACTTCGGTCCGCTCGCAGAGATCGTCGAAAACTACCGAGAGAAGTGGACGAAGTCTGACGTCGCGGCTTTTGCCGAGTTCCTTGAGGAGTCGATGGAATTGCTTTCCGCAAAGAAGGCGGAAGTCGACCAGGTGCGGGCTCGCGCTACGAAGAACCAGAACACGTACCTGACGTGGGACCACATGGATGTCTACTTCGCAACGTCCATGCGGAAGGCGTGGGAATACCAAGACCTCTACAATGTCATCGAACGGTTGATGGGCCAGGATGAGATCAAGGATCTCGACCTCAGGTACTTCGATCCGACCCAGGCGTACACCGACAACCGGGTGAATAAAGGACTAGTCGAAGCGCTCATGCTTCGGCGCGCACGGTGCACCGTGTATTCCGTACAGGACACCGACACGCTTGGGAAGGATTCAGAGCTGGCGTCCACCCTGGCGCAGGGTAAGCCGGTCATCGCCTACATTCCGGATCTCGATCCCGCTGACCGGGCCAGACAACTGGTGAACGAAGACCCGGCGACTATCCTTGAGCGGCTTCGCTTCGTGCTGTATGCAGACGAGCAACTCGCACAGCGGCTGACGGATGAGGAATTGCAATTGGTCAGTCGCGTGCAGGATCGGCTCATGGATTACTGCGACAAGCGAATATGGCGGTCAATCATAGACGATGATGTCGTAGGCAGGCTTCGCACCGAGCTTGACGCGGATCTCGCAACATTCTGCCGACTGGTCGCGTCCTCTGAGAAGGCGGTTTACGATAAGCGGGCAAAGACGCTCAAGGATTCACATCCATTGGCTTTACAGGTGAATTTGGATACGGGGGTGGCGAATGGCGTTCTTGTTGTGAGAACCATCACGGAGTGTGCGTCGCTGCTTCGGGCCATGTTATTGTCCTCTATGGACTTCTTCATTGAGGAAGCGGATGGCATGTGGTACCTCAAGGAGCGTATCAGCGGCTGCATTTATCGGGTTGTCACAAACGACCGAAAACTCAACAATTGCTTCTGGAACTTCTATTTGCGTTAAACTGAAAGGTCTCTGCCATGTCCTCTGATGCACGATTGATTTTGAAACGCGCTTCCAGCGCCGAACGATGGGAACAGCAAGAACGGGGCGACTACAACCTGGAACGGTTTGATCGCGAATTCCGAGAACAGCTCTACACCGACCGGGGACGGGAGATCCTCCAGTCGCAAGCGCGCGAGTCGTCGCCAAAGCGAGAAGAGCCGACGAACAGGTAGGATCTGACAGACCACCTCCGCCAAGATCCAGAAGGCCCTCGCGGTATCCCCGCCGAGGGCCTTTGCGTCAAACGACAATCGTCGCGGTCCCATTATCCAGGTCTTGCCAAGCCAGCGAAGAACCGTTCATCCAGTAACGATTCATGAATGTTTCTCAGGATTCGTCGGATTCGCCCTCCCACTCGTCGCTCGCGGGCGCATCGTTAGCATCGAGGCTATCCGCATAGCTGCGTCCCCACTCCAGGAATCTTGACATAGCCTTGTCTGCCTCGAGACCGCCCTCACGCGCCTTGGCTTTCTGCTCCACGGCAGTGAGGTACGCGCGAATGCGCTGAGCCTCCTCCCACGCAGAAGCGTTTCGCTTTAGCCGCTCGATGCGCTGTTGTTCTTCGTAGCGCAGTTGCTGCAGTCGTTCGTGCTCGCGTCTCTCGGCTTCCCTCTCGGCACGCCGGCGCTTTTCGAATGCCGCAGTTACAATCAAGCTGCGCGCGATCTGCTCTATATCCTCTTCGATCTTCCGGTGCTTGGTATCGGTCCATTTTCGCTGGGAATCCGTGTAGTTCTCGATCTCGAACGAGAACCGGTTTGTGGAGTCGTAGACCCACGCGAAGTCCTTCTGGTTGGAATAATGCGATTTCTCCTGATTTCGTTTCTCGTCGCGTGTGAGGTCCCGCTTTCTGCCGCGGACATCTTCCTTCAAGACGACCCGGATTTGTTCGCCATCGACCTTGATCACAGTCGGCTCACGCCCGCTACCAGGCGTAACAGTCATGTCATTCGCTTCGAGGAGCCTCATCAAGGCGTCCATGAATCTGAGCGCACGATCCATTCCCGCTTTCGTTACGCGAAGATCGAGATGAGGAGTCTGCCAGTTAGCCTGAACACGGCCAAACTGATCCGCCCGTCCATTCGCAAAGGCATGTTCCGTCTGTTTGACGATCGGATGTATCCCCTTGGAGGCGGTTGGGGCTTTTCGAAGTGGGATGAGTTCGTCCGTCAATGGCTTGGGCCTCGCGGGTTGACTGTCCGTGATGTGGCTGACTGCTGTTACGATTCCCTTCGCTGGCGGCAGCGGCGCCCGCTCAACCTTGAACCCGCACTCCTTCCGTCGCCAGTATCCTACTCCGGGCCGTGGGATGTGGAGCTTCTTGCAGACCTTCGCCAATGCCACGTCAGAAAGCCCATACTCACGTGCAACAATTCGCATCGGCTTGGCCCAGATCAGATCGTAGAGTTTCTCTCGATCCCAGTTGATTGTCCTCGAAGCCATCGCAACCTCAGATTGAGCATACCTGCCTGTTCCTCACATCTGCGGCGATCCCCAGCGATGCGCTGAGTCGTATTCGAAACGCAGTGGGGCCGAAGAACTCCGCCCGCCAGCCGGATTCTCTGGAAGTTAAACAGAAACGAGTTCGGATCGTCGAAACAACACGAACTGTCTCGTGCTGTGAAATCAACGGATTACCTTGAGTCCGCCTTGGCTCTCCAGAGATGCCCGGGCTTGATGCGGTCCGAGAATACTCGTCTGGTGATTATGGCGAATTGTGTCAACTACCTCGATTTTGCCCTACGGAGCCAAACCCCTTTCCCTCCAAATAGATCGCCCAGTTTGTTAGCGTCAGCGCGATCCGTGTGCCCGCTGCCGGGCGTTGAGTTTTCCCCAATATAGCCAAACATTTGGCGCCTGGTCCTGTTCTCCTGCGGCTGCAAGGGAGAGTGGCGGTGAGTGCTGTGGTGACCGCCAGGTGACGTCCGTTGCGGCCACTTCTCCGTCGCGGGTGGAGAGGGGCCGCGCCTT
>CAZEFQ010000082.1:0-6356 GCA_964511505.1 uncultured Rhizobium sp. | reverse complement strand
CATCGACACGATCGATAACGCCTACAAGTTCTGCACGGACTACGTGCTGAAGAAATTCAAGATTGAGCACGAGTCCGATCTGGGCTACGGCAAGGGCTACGCGCTGATCAACAACGAATTCCAGCGTGTGCTGACGAAGCTCGCCTTCCTGCCTTGCGGCCTCTTCCTGATTTCCCACGCGAAGGAGATGGAGATGGACTCGCGCACCGGGAAGTACACGCGCGTGGTCCCGACGCTGCCGGACAAGGCCCGCAAGATTGTGCTGGGCATGGCAGACATGGTGCTGTTCTGCGATCTGGAGGTCCAGGCTGGCGGTGACGGCGAGCCAACGGTCCGCCGCGTGATTCGCACCAAGCCCAGTCTCTATTACGAGGCCGGCGACCGTACGGGGCGGCTGCCGGAGACACTCGACCTTGATTTTTCCAGTTTCCTCGAGGCCTTCAACGCGGCCACCGAAGCGAAGTCCGCCGCCAAGCCGGTGCCCGCGGGTAAGCCCGCCCCGGCGTCTGCCAGCAAGTAGTCAATCCGAACAAAAAGGAGAACACCCCCATGGGTAAATCAATCGATTTGGCGCAGTTTGATGACGATTTCCAGAGCGAAGCAACCGAAGAACGGGGCGACTTCGAGAGCGTCCCCGACGGGAAGTATCAGGTTGCCGTCGAGAAGGTGGAGCTGACCCAGTCCTCGACCGGCAACCCGATGTTGAAGTGGACGCTGCGGATCCTGGCGCCCCGCTTCGCGAACCGGTTCCTGTGGCGCAACAGCGTCTTCACGCACAACACGCTCAAGTACGTGAAGACGGACCTGCACCTCTGCGGGCTCGACCTCGACAAGCTGTCGGAGCTTCCGAAGCACCTGGACAAACTGCTCGACGTGAAGTTGGAGGTCACTAAGAAGACCAAGGGCGAAAACGAGAACATCTACTTTAACCGCCGCATCGAGACCGCCGCGAGTGCGAATCGCTATCAGCGGGAGGCGGGAGATGCCCTCGTTCCGTTCTAGCGCCACCCCGGTGACGATCGTCGTTGACTCGCGGGAACAGGAGCCTTATGGATTCAACCCCCAGCTGGTGACGCCGGTACGCCGGGCATTGCCGGCTGGGGATTACTCCGTGGCCGGCCTGGAGCAGACGGTAGCGGTGGAGCGCAAGACTCTCGATGACTTCGTTGGAACCGTCATCCGGGCGCGGGGGCGTTTCTACCGGGAACTTCGCCGCCTGCGAGGCTACGCCCGCGCGTGCATCGTGGTCGAGGCCGACTTGGCGGATGTGCTGGCGAGACGCTATCGCGGCGATGCGCATCCCCAGTCGGTCCTCGGGAGTGCGCTGGCGATCGCAGTCGATTTCGGCATCCCCGTCTTCTTCTGCTCCAACCGGCAAATCGCCTGCCGGTTCGTCGAAGGCTATCTGTTGCGCGCCGCAGAGAGGAGGGTGCATTGGCAAAATCCGATGTGAAACAGGAAGTATCGATTCGCGGCGTCGTTCAAGCGGTCTTTCACGCGGGCGCCAATTTCTCCGCAGGGCGACTGCGGACCGATGCTGGCGAGTCCGTCCGCTTCGCAGGGAAGGTCTTCGTCCGTGAGAACGATCCTGTCTCGCTCCGCGGCCGATGGGAAGATCACCCAAAGTATGGCTGGCAGTTCGCGGTGGACTGGCTCGATGCCCAGGTCGAACTCGATCCCGCCGGCCTGGCCAACTACCTGGCGAATCATCCGGAGGTCACCGGGATCGGGCCAGTGAAGGCCAAACTCATCGCCGATGCCTTCGGCCGCAAGTTCGACGACGTAATCCGCCACAACCCGAAGGCGGTGGCGACCGTCGCGAAGGTCCCAGTGGATGCGGTCCAGAACCTCCAAAGGATCTGGATTGAAACCAGCGGGGTGAACGCCGCGATGACCTATCTGGCTTCGTATGGCTTGACTCATTTTCAGGTCACCACGCTGGTTGAGAAATTCGGGAACCACGTGGTGCCCATGCTGCAGGAGGATCCTTATATCCTCATCAGCGAGGTGCCGGGCTTCGGGTTCAAGCGAGTGGATAAGATCGCCCGGCGCCTTGGCACGCCGAAGGAACTCCCGTCGCGGTTGCAGGCGGGGATTCGATACACGGTCCAGTCCGCCATGGAGGATGGGGACTGCTGGGTCGAGTACGAGGACTTGCTCGACCGGGCCAACGCGCTTCTGGTCCTGGACAACCTCGACAGCCGTGAACTCATCGAGCGTCAACTTGAAGATCTGATCGGCGCGAAGCACCTTGTCTGCTGCCCGTATGAGCGCCTGGTGGTGGCGGACCCCGCGATCCACGAGATGGAGGAGTACCTGGCCGACGTGTTCCGCAAAGCATGGGCGCGGAATCCCAACAGGACGGATGTCATCCCCGGGCATGTCTACTTCAACGAACCACTGAACGAAGACCAGCGGGCCGCCGCCAGGAAGGCATTTGAGTTTTCCATCTCGCTCATGACCGGCGGCGCGGGGAGTGGCAAGACCTTCACGATCGATTCCTTGATACGCGCCTGTGAGGACCTGGGACTCAGCTACGAACTGGCGGCGCCCACCGGTAAAGCGGCAAAGCGCCTGGAACAGTCGGTAAAGCGGCCGGCGAAGACCGTGCACCGGCTTCTGGGTTTCAACGGCCACACCTTCGCCAAGGGGCCCGATGACACGCTCGAAGCTGATTTCCTGGTCGTCGATGAAGTGTCGATGGTGGACGTCCCCCTGATGTACCGGCTGTTCCGTGCGATCGATCTGGACCGTACCGCGGTACTGCTTGTTGGTGACCACAACCAGTTGCCGCCGGTCGGGCCCGGTAACGTCCTCCGCGATCTCGTCCAATCTAACGCAATTCCAACCACGGTCCTGACCAAGATCATTCGCCAGGCCGGTGTCTTGAAAGAGAACTCCACTGCGATCCTCGATGGCGAGGTCCGGCCGACCTGCGACGAGAAGGTCGATGGCTACCGCCCGTGGTACGTCGTGAACAACTTCACCGACCGGGAGCACGTCCGATTCTTCCTGGAGAAGCTGTTCCAGGAAGTGCTCGACGAACGCCTCGGCTTTGATCTGCTCCAGGATGTGCAGGTATTGACGCCGATCCACAAGGGACCACTGGGCACCATCGAGTTGAACATCATCCTTCAGCGGCTGATCCAGAAGAAGCTCTTCGGCGTGGACGCGCCCGATGTGGAACCGGGGCGGCGACCGGAGTTCCTACCCGGTGACAAGGTGATCCAGACCAAGAACGACTACGAACTCGGAGTGATGAACGGCGCGTTGGGCTACGTGGTCGAAAACCATCCGAAGGACGGACTCTCCGTGGACTTCGAGGGAATCGTGGTCGAGATCCCGAAGGACAGCGCCAAGGAGTACAACATCCAACTCGCCTACGCCACCTCGATCCACAAGATGCAGGGTTCGGAGTTTCCCTGCGCTGTTGTGATCACGCACAAATCGCACTCCTTCATGCATCACCGGAATCTGCTTTACACGGCGGTGACGCGGGCCCAGAAGTCGGTCATCATGCTCGGCGACCACTGGGGCATTGAGAACTGCGCGAAGAAGCAGCAGGTCGACAAACGAAACACCTTCCTGTCGTTCCTGCTGCACGATGCGCGGAGGCCGGAATGAGGGCCGCGGATTTCAGTGCGTCTGAGATCGCAAGCTACTATCGAACCCGGCTTCCAGACTTGAAGCAGGCGGGGCCGGAGTGGCGCGGCCCATGCCCCGTGCATCAAGGCGACGGCGCCAACTTCGCAGTCAACCCGAAGAACGGACTTGCATATTGCCACTCACAATGCGGGCGGGGGTGGAACATCCTGCAACTGGAACAGGAACTGTCCGGGCGGCCGTGGAAAGAGTGCCGCCAGGAGGTGAACTCCATCGTGGGACGGCCGATCCGGGGGCCGGCGAAATTGAGGGAGGTCGCCACGTACGACTACACCGACGCGAATGGCGAGTTCCTGTTCCAGGTCGTGCGGTACGAGCCGAAGACGTTTCGACAGCGGCGGCGCGTAGTCAAGATGGATGGAACCAGCGCCGGGATCTCCTGGGAGTACAACATCAAAGGCATCAGCCGGGTGTTGTACCGGCTGCCCAAGGTGGCGGCCGCCGAGCAGGTGCTGGTCGTTGAGGGCGAGAAGGACGTCGAGAGCCTAGAGCAGCTCGGGTTCGTCGCGACGTGCAATCCGGGCGGGGCGTGCAACCACGCGGGCAAGTGGCTGAAGAACTATACCGAGAGCCTCGAAGGGAAACGCGTGGTCATTCTGCCCGACAATGATACGCCCGGCCAGAAGCACGCCGAGATCGTTGTCCAGGCGATCCGCCGCCGAGTCAGGGAACTGCGGATCGTCAAGGTTCCCGTTGGCAAGGACGCGTCGGATTGGATTGCGGGCGGCGGCGCGCGCGACGCGATTGACGAAGCGATCTCCCAGGCTGCGGTCATCGCCGGCCAGGGCGTTGCCAACGATGGCAGCACGGCAAGCCCGGAGCCAGGATCGATCCAGAGTTCGACCGCGCCAACCCTCCCCCAGATCCAGGTCAACGACCGCCCATTTCGAACGGTCTGCCAGGAAGGTTTCGACGCGTTGACATTGTCGAACGCCCCGCCGAGGCTATTCGTCCGGGCCTGCCGCATCGCGTGCATCGAGGCCACGGAACTGGGTCGTCCCTTCATCGCCGACTTTGACGAGACGAAGCTGCGCCACTACCTGGCACAGGCATCCGATTTCTACGAGTTGTCCGCGCGCGGCATCCGGAGAGAGGTTCCTCCCCCGTTGGACGTCGCCAAGAATATCCAGGCGCGCAACCCCGCCAGTTGGGGATTTCCGGTGCTCGAGGCCGTAGTTGAAGCTCCTACACTGCGGCCCGATGGCACGGTGCTCGCGGAGCCCGGTTATGACGCCGTCAGCCGCCTTTACCTCGTGCCTTCCCCGGGCTTGGAAGATATCGAGGTGCCCGAGCAACCGTGCAGCGACCATATCGAGGTTGCCCTCGAGGCGATTCGCGACGCGATCGGCGATTTCCCTTTTGTGGATCAATCGAGCTATGCCAACGCCGTCGGCGCGATGCTGACATCCGTCTGCCGCCATATCATCAGTGGGCCAGTGCCGCTCGCGCTCTTTGACGCGACCACCCAGGGGACGGGCAAGACGCTGCTCGCCGAAGTGATCGCGATCATTCTCACCGGGCGCGCCGCGGAGCTGATGTCGGCGCCAGCGGAACCGGAAGAGTGGCGCAAGCAGTTGACCAGCATCCTCATCGAAGCGCCGCAGCTGGTGATCATCGACAACGTCACGACCACGGTGGACTGGGGCGACCTCGCCAAGGTCATCACCGGTGAAATGCACCGGGACCGGCTGCTCGGCAAATCGCAGACCGTCTCGGTGCCAGTTCGTTGTTCCTGGATCGCCACCGGCAACAACCTGCAGCTCGGTGGCGACATGGCGCGGCGATGCTACTGGATTCGCATGGACGCGGGCTGCTCCGAGCCCTTCCGGCGCACCGGTTTCAAGCATGAGCGGCTGAAGGAATACCTCGTCGAACATCGCCGGGATCTGCTGATCGCCATGTTGACGCTGGCGCGGGCATGGTTCGCGGCGGGCCAGCCCAAGTCCTCAGTTGCACCCGTGGGCAGTTTCGAACGCTGGACAGAGGTTGTTGCCGGGATTTTGGAGTACGCCCGCGTTGAAGGCTTCCTGGCCAACAGCGAGAAGCTGTTCGAGCAATCTGACATCGAACGAACCGACTGGGAGACTTTCCTGGAGGCGATCGAGGACGCATTCGAGGCTACCGTCTTCACCATCGCGGAGCTTTGGGAGCGGTTGAATGAGAAAACCTACGAGGAACTGGTCCGCCAGTCCGTCCTCACGGATCGCGCGGAGGAACTGCGCAATGCTCTGCCGATTGACCTCACCAGGTGGATGGACCGCGAGGGGCAATTCAAGCAGAGGCTCGGCGTGGCGTTCAATTCGCGCCGGGGGCGCCGGTTTGGAAAGCGCCAGATGCGCGTCGAGCGCGCCAGCGGCGATGCTCACGGCAAAGTCGCGCGATGGAAGGTGGTGGCCGATGGGTAGATCCGTTTGTTGCAAATTGCGGGGACCTGCGGGGACTCTGCGGGGACTCATTTTGGAGAGTCCCCGCAGGTTAAACGGCTGCCATCCAGATAGTTATAGCGATTTGCGGGGACTTGCGGGGACTCTTTCCCCCTTACGCGCATACGAGAATATTCACCCAGCGTATTGCGCACATCGCGTGATGCGCACACACGCGTATGGGTTCCGACCCCCCGGAAGTCCCCGCAAGTCCCCGCAAGTTCCCCTATGCCACTGAACCATACAGAGTTAAGGTGCGGGGACTCGCCG
>CAZEFQ010000081.1:0-9276 GCA_964511505.1 uncultured Rhizobium sp. | reverse complement strand
ATGACGGCCACAAATACGGCGAGATCGGCCTGGATGAGGCCCTCGCCCTGGGCGAGGAAAAAGGCTTCGACGTGGTCGAAATCTCGCCCGACAACAAGCCGCCCGTCGCCAAGCTGATGGACTATGGCAAGTACAAGTACGAGCAGCAGAAGAAGGCCAACGAGGCCCGCAAGAAGCAGAAGGTCATCGAGATCAAGGAGATCAAGATGCGCCCGACCATCGACGATCACGACTATGACGTGAAGATGCGGGCGATGAAGCGCTTCTTCGACGACGGCGACAAGGTCAAGGTCACCCTGCGCTTCCGCGGCCGCGAAATGGCGCACCAGCACCTGGGCATGGACCTGCTCACCAGGGTGCAGAAGGACACCGAAACCTTCGCCAAGCTGGAGCAGCACCCCAAAATGGAAGGCAGGCAGATGATGATGGTTCTCGCGCCCCGATAGGGCGCTCGAACCATCCATCGAGTCTCATCTGTCGATCTCAATGGGCCGGCCGCGTCCTAGCGGCCGGCGGGGCGCGAGAAGCTCCGAGCGTAAGCGAGGAGCAGGTCTTAGCGCGCGAAGCGCGCTTCTCAACACATCTTTCGAAACCAAAGCAACCCCGGCGCCGCCTTTCTCACCATCTCCACCACCGCGCTGAACTCAACATTCCCGCCCGACAGCACCAGCGCCACCGACTTACCTGTCGCCTTCCCCGCCAGCAGCGCCGCCAGGGCCGCGGCCCCGCCAGGCTCGATCAGCAATTTGAGTCTTGTGGCGGCAAAAACGACAGCCTTTTCCAATTCGGCATCGCTCACCGTTAGGCCCGGCGACAGCAAATCCTTGGCCAGGGCAAAGACATGCACGCCCGGCGTGGGCGCCATCAGGGCATCGGCGATGGAGAGCTTGCCCCCGGGGGCGCTGACGCGCTGGCCTTTCTCCAGCGAACGCCGCATGCCGTCGAAATTCTCCGGTTCGACGCTGCGGACCTTGGCAGTGACGCCGCTGCCTTTTAGGGCAAGCGCGGTGCCGGTGACCAAGCCGCCGCCGCTGCAGGGCGCCAGCACTTCGTCCAATGTCACGCCCAGATGTTGGGCATCTTCGGCGATCTCCAGGCCGACGGTGCCCTGCCCCGCGATGATCTCTGGATCGTCAAACGGCTTGATCAGGGTGGCGCCGCGCTCGTCACGGATGCGCCCCGCAATGGCTTCGCGATCTTCCTTGACGCGGTCGTAAAGAACGATTTCCGCCCCCAACGCGCGCGTGCCTTCGATCTTGGGCTTGGGCGCGTCCGACGGCATCACGATCAGCGCGGGCATGTGGAAGAGCGCGGCCGCGGCCGCCACGCCTTGAGCGTGATTGCCGGAGGAAAACGCCACCACGCCGGCTTTGCGCTCATCTTCCGGAATAAGCGAGATGCGGTTGAGCGCGCCGCGGAATTTGAACGAGCCGGTGCGCTGAAGAAATTCGAGCTTGAGAAATACGCGCCCGCCGATGCGTTCGCCCAAAATCTTGCTTTCGACCAGGGGGGTGCGGACCGCGTGCGGGCCGATCCGTTTTTTCGCAGCCAGAACACCGGCATAGTCCGCATTTCCGGTCATTTTGCCAGGCCGTCCAGCTCCCGCGTAAGGCCGTCGCCGAAATAATAGCGCAACTCCTCGCGCACCCCGTCATAGCAACTGGGGCCGGTGCCGGCGCAGATGAGGGAGCCGTCCAAGACTTCCGTGGAAGGCATCAGCACGCCCTGTTCGAATGTCAGCGGGAAGAGGATCGAGACCATGGGCTTGAGGCTGTGATAGTCGAGCCCCTCTTCCAGGCAATAGCGATGGATCAGGCAGCCCCTGCCCTTGCGGTCATGGAAGACGCAAGTGCCGTCGCGTGTTTGGGTGCGGACTTGGGCACTTGAAGGGAATTCGGCGTCGGCAATGATGTCGGTGGTGAACCAGTCTTCCTGAGGAAGGCCCACCATGGCATCAAATCGTCCGTGTACGGATTTTAGCCGGGCGACATTCTCCATGTCTATGTCCACGCCATGGCGGCAGCAGGCGTCCTGGCAGAAGCCGCAAGCCATGCAGTTCTGGAAATAGCGGAGGGAAAAAATCCGCCTGTCCACGGCGGTGAGAACGGGGCCGCCCATTTTGCAGGGATAAGCGGCGCTGAGCTTCACCACAGTCACGGAAGGGCCGCCTTCACGATTTCGTCGATGAGCGCGTCGTAATCCATGCGCGCTTCCGCAGCAGCGGCTGCGAAGCCGGCATCGGGCGAGATGCAGGGATTGACATTGATCTCCAGCACCAGCGGCTCCGCGCCTCTCACCCGGAAATCCACCCGAACAAAACCGGACAGGTCAAAAACCCGCCAGACCATTTCACAGATTTCCTTCAGCCGCGCCGCAAGGACCGGTTCATCTTTCTCCACCCCGAATTTGCGCACGGTGTGTTTCCAGCCGGATGAATCTTCGTCCCATTTGGCGCCATAGCCGACAATACGGGGCTGGCCCTCAGGCCAGTCAGCAAAAGTCATTTCCGCCATCGGCAGCACGGTCAAGCGATGGGCATTGCCGAGAAGCGCGATATTGAACTCACGCCCCTCGACATAGGCTTCCGCAAACCATTCGCCGCCGAAGCGCGCCAGGCTTTCGGCGGCGCGGCGCCGGACGGCCTCGGCACCGGTCACCACACAGCCGTCATCCAAACCGATGGAGCCGTCTTCCAGCGCCGCCTTGACGATCCAGGGTCTCCCATCAAGCCCCTGCCAGTTGGGCGGCGCGCTCCAATCGGGGGTAGGAATGCCGGCCTGGCGCAGCTTGTCCTTGGTATGCGGCTTGTGGGTGGTGAGCGCCATGGCCTCGGCGCCGGCGCCGGTGAAGGGCATCTTGAATTCGGCCAGCATTCGGGGCGCCGCGGGGGCGAGGATGCCCTTGCCGTCCACGCCCTCCACCAGATTGAACACCAGATCGGGGGTTTCCAGCTCCAGCACGGCAGGCAGGGTGTCTTCGCGGAACGCGGCCCGGGCGATGCCATATCCGCGGCGCGCCAAGGCGCCAGCCACAGCCTCCGCCGCGACCAGCGTATCCTGGTCCTCAGGCGGGGCGTCGGCTGGCACGTCGGAATGCAGCACCAGAATCTTCATGACAGTTCCGGATGCCGGACCAGGAAGGACTCCAGGAATTTGCCGATCAGCTGCTGGTAGCTGAGACCCTCGAATTCGGCGATGAAGCAGAGATCGGAATAGCCGGGGCGGATACCGGCCAGGGGGTTGACCTCGATGAAACGGGGCTGGCCGTCGCGGTCGAGGCGGATATCGGCGCGTCCGCCGTCACGGCAACGCAGCACTCGCCAGGCCGCCAGCGCCACTTCACCCGCAATCATCGCCGCCGCATCGGTGCCGCGCAGCACTTTCAGCTTGTCCTCCCAGGTCTCCTTGTTCTCGAAACCATAGCCATGGCCGATGAATTTCTCCGTGGGCACGATCTCACTCACCCCCAGGACCTTGGCGTTTGTGCCTGTACCGGTGATTCCGACCGTGAATTCGCGGCCGGGCAGGAATTCCTCCACCAGCACCGGCTGGCCGAAGCGGCAAAGCAGGCGGCGCGCCACGCGGTCCAGCCCGGCCGCATCATCCACTTTGGAACGGCCGTCCACCCCCTTGCCCGAACCTTCCGCCACCGGTTTCAGGAAAAGCGGAAAAGGGAGCGCCACCCCGGCGATGTCGTCCTCGTCTTCGATCACGGCGAAATCGGCGGTGGGGACGCCGGCGTCGCGGACCACCCGCTTGGCCATCGCCTTGTCGAGGGAAAGCGCAAGCGTCAGAGGATCGGAAAAGACGTAAGGGATGTCGAAGGCTTCCAGCAGGGCGGGCACCTGGGCTTCGCGGGAGACGCCCTTGAGCCCCTCGCAGATATTGAACACGGCGTCCCAGCGCGCGCCCGCCACCAGCTTTTGGGCCAAGGGCCGGACGCCGCCGATGCGGATGGGCTCATGGCCCAAACCCTTCAACGCGGCGCAGACCGCCGCGATCGTTTCCTCTGCGTCGAATTCGGCGGTTTCTTCTTCGCCATAGCCCAAGGCGAGATAATCGCTGCGCAGGTCATAGGTGACCCCGATGCGCATGGATTAACGACCGAGTGAGCCGGCCGGATCGGGATACTTGTAAATTTTGCCTTCAAAATTCTTGAGCAACAGGAAATCGCCGTCGCGCCCCGCCACGGGATCGGGCGCCAATTGAATCTTGCCGCCGCCGCCGGGGGCGTCCACGCAGAATATGGGCGTGGCATAGCCGGTGGTGTGGCCGCGCAAGGCGCGGATGATCTCCAGCCCCTTGTCCACCCCGGTGCGGAAATGCGCCGAGCCGGAAATGGGATCGCACTGATAGAGGTAATAAGGCTTGACCCGGTTCTTGAGCAGGCCATGCATCAGGCTGACCATGGTCTCGGGGGTGTCGTTGACGCCTTTCAGGAGCACGGTCTGGCTGCCCAAGGGAATGCCGGCATCGGCCAGCCGGGCGGTGGACTCGGCCACTTCCTTGGTCAGTTCCCTGGGGTGGGTGAAGTGCAGGCTCATCCAGGGGCGGTGCTTTTTGAGTACCCGGGCAAGGCCGCGGGTCACACGCTGGGGGGTGACCACCGGCATTTTGGTGCCGATGCGGACGAATTCGATATGGCGGATGGCGCGCAGCCGGCCTAACAGCCAGTCGAGTTTGTCGTCGGAAAGGGTGAGCGGGTCGCCGCCGGACAGCAGCACATCGCGCACTTCCGAATGGTTCTCCAGATAGTCGATGGCCTGTTCCCACTGACCTTTCGAGAATTGGTATTCGCCGCCGGGATTGCCCACCAGGCGGGAGCGGGTGCAATAGCGGCAATAGGTGGAGCAGGTGCCGGTGACCAGGAACAGCACCCGGTCGGGATAGCGGTGGACTAGGCCGGGCACCACCGTGTCGTGATCCTCGCTCAAGGGATCGTCGTCCTCGCCGGGAGCGCGGACATATTCGCCGCCGGTGGTGATATGGGTGCGGCGCAGAGGCTCTTCGGCGTCGGTAAGCCCCATCAGGCTGGCGTAATAAGGCGTGATTCCCACCGGTAGCGAGCCTTTGTGGCGGGCGACGGCGGCATATTCGTCTTCCGACAGGCGGAAGATGCGGGCCAGCTCTTCCAGGCTCCTGATGCGGGTGCGCATCTGCCAGCGCCAGTCATTCCATTCCAGCTGGGTGGTGCCGGGGAAGAAGCGGCGATAGAAGGCGCGTGCTTCGGTGGAGATGGGAAAACGCAGCTCCGGCTTGGGACCGGGCAGGCTTAGGGCGGCAAAGGGCGCGCGCGCATTGGAATGGGCGGCGGCGTCTTCGGGATTTCGGCGGAGGGGTCGCGCGAGAGGCCGAACAAGACGCCCCCGCGCACTCTCGAATGCCATTCTTATCTCACCGGCGCCTCAAGCGGCGCCTTTGATCCCGCATGTTCTCTCCGGCGACACCCCCTTGGCGTTCGTCCCGGAGAAGAACGACCTTGGCGATATTTCCAACCTTCATGGAGTTGTCAAGGGTTGAGGAGCGGTTCGCGAAGCGAACGAAATGGTCCGGTGGACCATTTCGAGCGACGAAAGCCCGAGCGTAAGCGAGGGCCGGGGGTCACGGTCTGCCGAGGCAGACGCAATGGTCCGGTGGACCATTGCGAGGGCTCGCCGCCCGAAGCGACCCTCTTCGCTCCGCTCGGGAGGGGGCAGGCTTTTCCAGGCTCGCTCCGCTCGCCAAGAAAGCTAAGCCAGCGACGGGCCATCCATGAAGGTCCTCTTCTTCTCGGTGTCACTGAACGTGCGGCGTGGAGACCGAATTGAGCGGCGCGACACGATAGAGGGTCACATGGACGGACCGCCCGCGCGAATAATTGAAGCCGGAAAGATCGTCCACCGCCGACGCATTGGCTTCCAGTTCAGCCAAACGGGCCAGGAAAGACGGGCGTTCTTGATCGTCCACCAGCGCCAACCCGCCGGTCTTTGCGCCCTGATCGGCGGCACCGCGGCCGTCGGTCAAGGACACATTCCAGCCCAGCGCGAAGACCAGGCTCGGTTCCTGGTAGCCGGCCAACATGGGCGGCGGATCGGAGGCTTCGCGGTCTTTCGCCACCAATGCCGCCAGCCTTTGACTGATCCACAGCTGATCGAGGCCGGGACCGACCCAGGCGGTCAGGGTTAATGTGAGAATCGCCGCCGTGGCGAAGCTCGCCACCAGGGCAGACAGACGCTTGCCGGTCAGGAAAAGAATCAGCGACACGAGACCCGCCAGCACCGCCACGGCCACCGCCGTCACAAGTGGCCAATTGAGGGGTGGCGCGGCGCCGGCATAGCGCAGAGAGAGAAGGGGGGCGGCGGCGAGCGCCGAGAGCCCGATCAGGAATTGCAGCGCTCCCACCCAGGGCAGGAAGCGGCGCCAGCCTTCCGCCTCTTTATTCCGCGGCGTCAACAGCCAGAGGGCGGCGAGAAGGACCAGTGGGGGAAAGGCGGGCAGCACATAATTGGGCAGCTTGGTCGGCACCAGTTCCACCACCAGCCACCACGACAAGGCCCAGGCGGCCAGGAACCGGATCATGGGTTCGCCGCGGCGGGTAACGGCCAGCCCGATGGCCGGCGGCAGGAACAGGATCGCCGGCCAGAACGTCAGGGTGGAGAGCAACAGGTAATAGCCGGGGAGAGCGCCATGCCCCTCCTGCCCTTCCGCCAGCTTGGCGGCGAAGTCATTGCCCAGCGACTGTTGGAAAAAAACGCCATGGGTCTGGATTGCGATGGCGATGGCCCAAGGCAGGACGATCAGAAGCGCGAGGGCCACGCCTTTGAGCGGTTTGGTACCGGCCAGCCAGCGCCATTGCCGGTCCTTCCATTGCCGGTCAAAGACAAACAGCGCGGCGATGGTGGCGAGGGCAACGGCAGGACCGACAGGTCCCTTGACCAGGATGCTGATGGCCAGCGCCGCCCAGCCCGCCATCACCAGTCTTGTGGATGGCGGAGCGGTGTTCTCCTTGGCGGCCCGCCAGACCGAAAGCAGCACTGCCTGCATGCCGACGATGGAGGCGAGCAGCACCGCATCGGTGGTGGCCATGCTGGCTTCGGCGGTGAGAAGCAAAGTGGCGATCAGAAGCCGGGCGCCGAGAAGTCCCACCTCGGCGGTGAATAGGCTTCCCAGCCAGGCGGTCAGCCAGGCGGCGGCGATGCCGCCCAAGAGCGACGGCAGGCGATAGGTCCAGATATGGGTGTTGCCAAGACCAGCCGCCTTCGTGGCCGCGGCCTGGAGCCAATAGATCCCCACCGGCTTCTTGTAGCGGGGCACCTCGCCGAAGCGGATATCGACAAAGTCGCCGCTTTCCAGCATCTGGCGGGAAGATTGGGCGAAGCGGCTTTCGTCGCGGTCGATCGCGGGAAGCCGGAGAATGCCGGGAAGCCAGAGCACCAGGGCAACCAGCGCGAGAGCAGGAAACGCATGACGCGCCAGGAAACGAAGCAGGCGTGGCGGTTCCGGCGGCGATGCGGATGCCTGTGATTCTGGGGGCGGCGATTCGGGGGGCGATTCTGATGGCGGTTTTGGCGCAGCGGCCTGGTCTTCGGTCATGAGCCCTTCAGACCCCGGTTTTTACAGACCTATGTCTAAGCAAGCCGGGCCTGTATAAGGCGCGCCGATGCTCCCGTGAAGCTTGGGAACCCGTAAAGCGCATGCCTATCGCCATATCCGCCGTGGTTCCGGTCAAGGACGAGGCCGGCAATGCCGCGCCCCTCGCCCGCGAGATCGACGCGGCGCTGAGGCCGCTCACCCAGGCGATGGGGCCGCATGAAATCATTTTTGTGGATGACGGCTCGACCGACGGCACGGCCGAGGAATTGAAGGCGGTGAGACGCGAAATCCCTGCGCTCAGGGTGCTGCGCCATGCCCGCAACCTGGGCCAGAGCCGGGCAATCCGGACCGGGGTGGAAGCGGCCAAAGGGGGGATCATCATCACCCTGGACGGCGACGGCCAGAACGACCCGGCCGACATTCCCAAATTGCTGGCGGTCCTCACGGGCGACCCTGCGCTTGCCATGGTGTCCGGTGTGCGGGTCAAGCGCCAGGACAATGCGAGCCGCAGGCTGGCGTCCCGGCTGGGCAACCGCATCCGCAACCTGCTTCTGAATGACGGCGCGGCGGATACCGGCTGCGGGCTCAAGGTTTTCCGGCGCGAGGCCTATCTGGCGCTCCCCTATTTCGATCACCAGCACCGTTTCCTGATCGCCCTGATGCGGCGGGAAGGATGGGGCGTGGGCTTTGTGCCGGTGGGGCACCGGTCGCGCGGGGTGGGACGGTCCAAATATACCAATCTGGGGCGGCTGGCGGTCTCCATCAGCGACCTTTTGGGCGTGCGCTGGCTGATCCGGCGGCACAAGGGCCCGGCAGGGACCCAGGAATTGTAAGCAGGGGAATTGAGCGATGAACTTCCTGGCGCACTGGTATCTGGAGGCGACACAGAATCCCGACATGCTGTGGACCAGCATCGGCTTCCTGGGCACGGCGCTGTTCGGGATGCGCTTTGTGGTGCAGTGGCTGTCGAGCGAGCAGCGCGGTCATAGCGTGATCCCGGTGGCCTTCTGGTATTTCAGCATCGCGGGCGGGGCGATAAGCCTGCTTTACGCGCTGCATATCCACGCCTGGCCGCTGATATTGGGCCAGGGCGCGCCGCTGCTGATCTATGTGCGGAATCTGTGGATGGTGTTGAGGGACCGGGGCCAGCCAGCAACGTAACCGCAATGCGGTCATGGCACGTGATGCGGGCCATCTTTGAGCGAGCGGTGCGCTGCACGCGCATGAGCAGGTCCAGCGGATCTGCGAAAGGGCGCGAACGCCGCGGGCCCGCGCGAGCGGCGGGCGATGCCTGCGTTTCACTTTCCGAAGGAGTTTGGCCCACCCGGACGGCCCACAGTCCGGTGCGCCATGACAGCTGAGATGTGCCGGAACCGGCCCGTTGCAAAGTCAAAAGGTTTCAAAGACTTGACGGGTTCTTGCGAGAGCGGGCGTGGCGCTATATTGGAGGCGTCCCGGTGAGGACAGGTGGCCGAGTGGTTGAAGGCGCAGGCCTAGCTTTCGTTTGCGAACGAAGTGAGCTTACGAAAGCTGGCCCCTCTTCGAGCGAAGCGAGGGAGGCGCCTGGATAAAGTAAGTAAGGGTCTGGTTGACCGCATTTGGTGAGGACAGGTGGCCGAGTGGTTGAAGGCGCAGGCCTAGCTTTCGTTTGCGAACGAAGTGAGCTTACGAAAGCTGGCCCCTCTTCGAGCGAAGCGAGGGAGGC